>NZ_LIRE01000659.1 GCF_001402795.1 Pseudanabaena sp. 'Roaring Creek' | reverse complement strand
AAAGTCCAAAAGTAAAAGCCTTGCTTAGCAAGGCTTTTACTTTTGGACTTTGAGAAAGGATTTACTTAGCAAAACCCTTTCTCAAAGTCTGTTTCAAATTATCAAGAACTCAAATGAGATTTACGCAATGAGATTTACGCAATGAGATTTACGCAATGAGAACAATTTTGACTAAGTTTAATTTGACTAAGTTTAATTTGACTAAGTTTAATTTGACTAAGTTTAATTTGACTAAGTTTAATTTGCTTCGACACGCATCAAAACTTGACCATATTCAACTGGTTGGGAATTATCTACGAGAATTTCCACAATCTTGCCAGAAGACTCCGATTCGATTTCATTCATCAACTTCATCGCCTCAATAATACAGACAGTGCTGCCTTTTTTGACGGTATCGCCAATCTCGACAAACGGGGCATCATCGGGGGATGGTGAGCGATAGAACGTGCCAACCATTGGCGAAGTTATTTCTATCAGCTTTTTAGTAGGGAGAGAATCAGCGATCGTAGGTGTTGGAGCTACAGGACTCGTTGGTGGACTTTCGATCGCCGTAGTTGTCGCTGGTGCTGCGGTGATGGCAGCAGGAACTTGTGGTGCAGCTACCATCCTAGTTTCGCTTTTGCGAATACTCAAACGAACATCGCCTGATTCTAGCGTTAATTCGGTAATATCCGTCTTATTTAGAATCGTGACTAGCTCACGTACTTGTTCTAAGCTAAATTCCACCTAATTTTCACGCCCCAAATACGTGTCTTCACGAGTATCAATCTTAATGCGATCGCCGATATTCACAAATAAAGGAACATTGATCGATGCGCCAGTTTCTACCTTAGCGGCTTTACTGCCGCCAGTTGCTGTATCACCTTTTAGCCCAGGATCGGTTTCGATAACCTCTAATACGACTGTGTTAGGTAGTTCAACCTCAATCACCCGATCGCCCCAACGCACGACATTAACTTCCATGCCTTCTTTGATATATTTGACACGGCTACCGATCTGAGCAGTAGTCAAATTCGCTTCTTCATAGCTCTGCATATCCATAAAGACATAATCATCACCGTCTTTATAGGTATGCTGCATGGAGCTTTTTTCTAGAACCGCCTGAGGAACCATTTCCCCAGCTCTGAAGGTTCTTTCTAAGTTTTTACCTGTCATGGCGCTTTTTAGCGTGGTGCGTACAAATGCCGAACCTTTGCCAGGCTTTACGTGTAAGAATTCAACTACACGCCAGACTTCGCCATCAAGTTCAATTGTTACGCCGGGTCGAAAATCGTTACTAGAGATCATTGCAGATTGAGTAATAGCCAAATGTAATTTTAGCCTAGCGATGTAACCTTTGCGACAAAAACAAATAAAAACCCAGAAGATGAGTGGTGGCGCAAAGCGCCGCTACTCATCTTCTAGGTTTGCGTATTGAGATGATTGGCGATCGCTAGTTTTGTCACAATCTCGTGAATTAAAGACCGAAATCAGTGGCAATGCCCAAAAAATTCTCTGGGTTTTAGGCAAGCTCAAAGCGCTGTAGAGAAAATTGCTATAGAATTGAGTTTTTAGAGGAGCGATCGTCCTATGTCAGTAAAAAAACAGTTTAGTAGTTTTGATGAATTACTAAAAAGTTCAGAAGCACCTATTTTGGTAGATTTTTATGCGCCTTGGTGTGGTCCTTGTCAATTGATGACGGGGATTTTGGATAGGGTGAGCGAAACTATGAAAGATAAGGTACAGATTGTGAAGATCAATACTGATAACTATCCCGATCTAGCCTCTCAATATCGGGTTTTTGCTCTACCAACTTTAGTTTTATTTAAAGATGGCGAACCCGTTGACCGAGTTGAAGGCGTAATTCAAGCCGATCCACTCTGCGATCGCATAGAGCATTACTTATAGCTGCTGCCAACTGTATCAGGACATAAAACCCCGAAGAGAGTTGCCGCGCTCCGCGCGGCAACTCTCTTCGGGGTTTTGCTTTTGTCCTAATAAAACTGGCGGCACAGCAATTCTCATTATGGAAATTTAACTACTGTTAGGTGGGAGATCTAGGTCTAAGCCAAGAATCATAAAAGTCAGAAGATGATCCCAACTATCAAAAACAAGATACCGAGTTAAGGCTCGTAAATCATTAAAAAAGGTTTTGCGGGTAGGCAAATGAGAGGGCAATAGTTGGTACTTATCATCCACCAAATCCAATAATGTGTGAAATAGTAGGGACAAAATATTAAGCGTGACTAGGAATGATGCGAGGTGCTCTTTGCCATGTCCAAAATTGTGTTCTAGGTTGTAACCCTTGGTTTTGAGAGTATTGTTGTTTTCATTTTCCACTTTCCAACGAGTACGACCAGCTAAGACAATTTCCACCACTGTTTGCTCTGTAATCGGATGATTAGTTGCAAAAGAGTTTTTATAAACTACTTTGCCATCAGGGCTGGTCACAGTTAGTTCACACCAGTTAACCAGCAAAGCATCGTCACCATCTTTTATAGGTAGCCCATTAAGATATCGGTAGGTATACGTCTGTAGAACTTTCCCTGTCCAATTATTGACAACCACAGTTGGTAAGGCAATCCCTTCAAGATGATCATACATAGTGGGATGAGATTCGGGACGGCAGACTAAGATGAAGTTGAACCGCTGCTCTAATAGCATTTGGCAAAGGGGTTGGCGAGAATAGAGGTCATCACCCAAAACAGTTACCTTTAATGAACTGTACTTACTGCCATGTTGTAACAACCACCTTTTTGCGGCTGTATTTTCACAGTCTTGCTTGTCATTTCCATCCTGCGGCACAATAAATTCTGGTACGAGGGGAATAACTTGAGACTGATGAGGACTGACGATAACTGGTGTGACTACACTATGAAAGTAATGGATTTCTCCTGATTTCATTTTTCTCGTCGAACATTGGGGACAGTGGATTTGTTTTGAACTAAAGTACTCAGTCCCATCTAGCGCCATTAATAGGTTGTTTGCGAATGTCCGAAATCCTTGCAGTTTGCCCTTTTGCTCTATCGTCTCCAAAATTTTCTCAAATACTGGAAACATTTCTTTCGGTTTTATCGGGTCTAACAAGTCTCGGATGTGGTTATCCGTTGGTATTTTATGCACTCCAAATAGACTTTGGGCATTGCTCCTGCCTTTTGTTTGCTCTATTGTCCGCTGGTAACTCAAGAAGGATGGGCTTTGAGTGAAAAATACACTGAACGCACTGAGGGCTGCATCTTCCATGCCATAGCGACTATTCTTGCCAGTACGCTTGTCTGGCAATGATTCTAGTAGTTGTCGAAAAAATCCTACTATTGTGTCGAACGATCCTTGTTGTTTCAAAGATCTTGCCCTGCATGAATCATGATCATCCTGATGACATTAACAATAACCCTAATATCAATGGTTTGACTAGCTTGCTTTCATAATGAGAATTGCTGCTAGCTGAGAATAAATCTTGGATTTCCTCCAGTGTTGCGCCGAATGGTGGCCCATCAGGATGATTGTGCGCCCAGAATAAGGCAATTAATTCTCCCATTGGTTAATGATCTTGCTAGGACGATCACTTTTCGATCTCGGTCAAAATCTGACTCCATTACCACATCCTAGGGATGATGGTCAGTTAGTGCAAACAGGTATCTATAGTTTGGTGCGTCATCCTTTATATAGTGGTGTTATTTTACTTGCCTTTACTTATGCGAGTTGGCAAATAAGTTGGGTACATTTTATAGGTGCGATCGCTCTATTCATTTTCTTTGATGCTAAAGTGACAAAAGAGGAAGTTTGGCTTACAGAAAAATTTCCCGCCTATGCCAACTATCGTACTTCTGTAAAAAAGTTAATTCCTTGGATTTATTGGCTTATGATGGCTCTTCCTGCGCGATTAAAGCTTCAATCTGAGCTATAAGTTTTTCTAAGGACTTTTGCTTTTTCTTGTCATCCCAAACTGGTAATTTTTTTAGCTTCTGGATAGAACTCGTAAACCTAGACTTTAATGTAACTGGTCTTTCACTAGCTTGATCTGCTTTGATATCGCGGATTTTCTCCTTGATCTGTACTAGTGATAGGCTCTTGTTAATAGTTTCATTTAATAATGATTGTCTCAGATTAGCATCTTTAACTGTAGCGATCGCTGTTGCTTTGGTGTATTCGATTTGACCTTGACGTATAGCTTCTAGCACTTCCATCGGTAAATTGAGTAAAGGTAGCCGATGGGATATAAAAGTTTCCCACTTGACTAAGCCAAATCCTTCAAAGGTTGCTTTGATAATTTCAGCTTCTGAATCGCTTACAGTATTCTTTTCAACCTCACCACGAACTTCATGACGCATCCGATACAAAGTGGCGATCGCTTGTTCTTGAGAAATTCTTAACTTCAGAGCCAAAATTTGTAAAATAGCCTCGGTTTCTTCGACAGGATTAAGGTTCTCTCGATGTAAGTTTTCAACCAATCGAATTAAACTGGCTTCTTCGTCTGATAACTCTTTGACAATAGCAGGAATTTGTGAAAGTCCAATTTCTTTACAAGCTCTAAAGCGTCGTTCTCCAGCGACTAGCTCATAATGATCAGAGTACTGATCTGATTTTATTGACCTTAATAAAATTGGTTCTAAAACACCATGCTGCTTGATCGAAGCAACTAATTCCTGCATTTTTTCAGGATCAAAATAGCGGCGGGGCTGTTTAGTGGGTAGATCAATTTTGGTGATTTCAATCTCTCGATTTAGCCTAAAATCTTCATCTTCATCTAGCAGTAGTGGAGCTAAATTTTTTAACTTTGTTCTATCAGAATTTAAATTTTTCTGCATTACAGTGCCTCCATTGCTAACGATAGTTCATCAAAAACTGCTAAAACTGCCAAGTGATTTTCGCTTTTCTTCTTAATGTATTCCAGAAAAGGCTTGCCATATTGAGATGCTTCAGATACAGCAGTAGCACGAGGTAATGGAGAGAATACCGTGCCGATCTGGGATAATTGTGAATTAATAGATTCAAGGGTATGACGATCCATGGAGTTGCTAGACCAATATCTCGTGGGCAAAAAACCTGCGATCGCTAAGCTTTTATTCAGCTTACGACGAATTGTTCGGAATGTTCCTAATAACATATCAGTGCCCATCAAAGCTTTGTACTGAGTTTCAATTGGCACTAACATATGAGTTGCTGCTACTAAACAATTGATACTTAACAGCCCTAGGCTAGGTGGACAATCAATCAGAATAAAGTCATAGGCATCAAGAATAGGTTCTAAAATTTCTTTGAGCCGAAATTCACGCTGTATGGCTGTAGCTAAGCGGATTTCAGCATTTGCCAAAGCAACTGATGAGGGAGCCAAACTCATTTTGTGTAACTGTTCTGGGTAGATCGATATGGCAACTTTATCATTCTCATTTTCTGGTTCCTCTGCGATAAGTGCATCGTAAATTGTGTTCTGTAAATTTGTAATATCAATCCCCATGAAAATTGTTAATGAAGCTTGCGGGTCCATGTCTACTAATAGGACTCGATGATCTCTTAAAGCAAGGTGATAGCCCAAGTTTTGGGTAACTGTAGACTTACCAACTCCGCCAGCTTGATTAAATAATGCAATAATTTTAGTCATAGCTTTTGGGCAGTTTTGACAAAGCTGTTTTACAATACAACATTTTTTGGAACTTGTAACTTTTTGAGTGAGTTATTCTGACTTATATTTCTGGTTACAACGTTGTAACCAGAAATATAAGTTGCCACTAAAAATCTCCAAAGTCTTTTATGTAAACAATCTTGGTATGGCTAAATCAGTTTTTTAACCCTAAAACCCAAAAGCCACGTCGAATATATACAAGCATTATCAAGAACTATATCAGTCAGAAAAGTTTGAGTATATTATTTCTGGTAAAAACATCTAGATTGAGCACATTATTTCTACAGGACAAACTACTAGATCTTGACGATGGTATGACCAAGAACTTGATGAATGGGTGATTTTACTTTAAGGTGAAACTGAATTTCCCTTTGCTTCTGACGGTACGAGATTAAAAATAAAAGCTGGCGATGATTTGTATAGCTTGAGCCAAACATCCAAGTGCTTGAGAAAAATCCTAAAAAAGCCAAACCTGCTAAAGTAGCAGGCCCCACCTAAAAATGCTACAGGAAAATATATGCCCAATCCATCTGATCGTCCTATTGACTACGCAGCGATCGCCCGTTCAGTAATGAAACCATCGGGACAAAAGCCTGCGTGGTTAGTCGAAGGTCAGTCTATATATGCTCCTAATCACGCTCAAGGAATTGGGAAAATAACCGCTATTTTAGGCGATCGCCTCATAGCCAAATTTCCCAACTATTCAGTACCTGTAATCATCACAAACTGGCAAGAAGCAATCAATCGTCAAGAAATATTGCCAGCTAACAGTCAGCAAATAACATCAGAAATTATCCGTGAACAGGAAATCTATGATGTAAGTGAAGAAGACATCGCCACGATTCCGCAGCCAGAATTTAGAGAAATTGCACTCAACTTTCAAGCGTCTCTTGCGGCAATTCGCGTAACGGAAAGTACAGAAGGAGAGGCTCATAGATTACCTGTGGATCTGCCTATCATTTTGCAAGAAGCATTGAGGGAACAAGGATATACTCACCTGTGGTCACATCAAATACAGTCGCTAGAAGCGATGAGAAACGGTAAAGATCTGTTACTCGCAACACCAACAGCAAGTGGGAAAACCCTGTCATTTTTACCAGCAATCCTAGAAACTTGCATTCAAGATCCACAGGCGACTGCACTACTAATTTTTCCTTTAAAGGCGCTAGCAATCGATCAACTGTCAAAACTTGAAGCGATCGCCAAGCCTATGGGATTACACACGGGAATGATGACAGGAGATATGCTAAAGGCAGAACGACTCAAACTCTTCACGCCTCAAGCACCACAAATCTTGTGTATTAGTCCCGATTTACTCCACCATCAACTTAATCGCATTCGCTACCGTCACGAATGGCAGACATGGCGAGATTTCTTAACCAGATTACGTTATGTCGTGATTGATGAAGCCCATACATATCGTGGTAGCTTTGGCGGACATTTTGCTAATCTAATACGCCGATTGCGATTAGCAGTTGATCGACTTGAAGGTAATAGCGATCACATTCAGTATGTCCTATCCACAGCGACGATTGGTAACCCGATTGAATTAACAAAGCGAATCACAGAAAGAAGCGATCGGCTTGTATATATCAATCGCAGTGGCGCAAGGACAGCAGGGCGGACAATTCTCTGTTTAAATCCTACGGCTCGAACTAACACAGAAGCTAGTCGATTGATTTTAGAATGGCTGGAAAGAGGACTAAGCGGCATTGTTTTTTGTAATACTCGCGCAGGGGCAAAGTCATTGCTAGCTCTGATGAATGCAGAATTAGAACGACAGAAGCGAGGAGATCTAAAAGCATCGCTGGCTCTTTTTTATGGTTCACTACGCAGCGATCGGCGCAACCAGATTATTGAATCAGTCAAACAAAATAAAGTACGGGTAATATTTGCCACGTCTGCGCTAGAAGCAGGTATTGACCTGCCCGAATTAGATTGTTGCTTAATCAAAGGCTACCCAGGATCATTGATGAGTTTTTATCAACGGATTGGCAGAGCAGGAAGGCATCAGCATGGGCTAGTTGTGTTTTTACCATCCTTGGGAGATCCACTTGATTATTACTACGGTAGCAATCCTCAGATGCTTCTTGATGGAGAAGTTGAACGCGCCCTTTGCAATCCCAACTATCACTCAATTCTCAGTAAGCATCTCCGTTGTGCGGCAAGTGAAAGCATGATTCCAGCCAGTGAAGTCAAACAACGCTTTGGCGATAATGCTGGCAATATTACTAATGAACTTCTCAATCAAAAAGCATTACAACTTAATGAAAAATCAGGCGATCTCTTTACCCATGACCACCCGCATAACTCGGTTAATCTAAGAGGAGCAACTCAAGATTCAGTCATGCTGGTAGACGGTAATACCAATCAAGAACTGGAAGAATTATCGCTACTACAGGCTTATCGTGAAGTATTTCCTAATGCGATATACGCTATGCAGAGTAACGATGGAAATTTGCAATATTATCGATCGCGATCGCTAGATCTAGAATCCAAACAAGCCAGCTTAATGCTTCTTGACTCAGAGCCGAAACTCCGCACACAGGCTACACAAGACATGACTATTAAGCCAATGGAGCATCTGCGTGAGCCAAGATTAGTTTCTTTAAATCTAAAGGATAGTAAATTACGCTTGACCCTTAGCTGGGCTGAAATTACGAATCATGTGACAGGCTATAACTTGATCAGCAAAGTGAGAACAATTACCTGTAGCTATCTCCGTTGTTCACGTTACCATCAACCAATGCAGTCTGATATTTGTACTGCCTGTAGCAAACCAACTAGATTAGCTGAAATTACAGAAGTCGAAGAAGAAAATCTATTTGATGTAGCCTATACGACTCAGTATCAAGCCCCAGTATTGAGGATTGAGATGAATTTAGAGTTAGCGGAGCCATTACAAGAATATGCCAATAAACTCAAACAACAGATAGAGAATCAATTTGGCAATGAAATTCCTTCAGAACTTACACCGCTATTTCAAACTGAGCCTGCCGATCTAGCCTTGCATTCAATTTGTCATCAGATTGGGATTGCCGTCCCTTTATTAGTACTGAGCGATCGCCAAGATTTGAATAGCTATTGTGAAACCGAGAAAAATCGAGTCAACACATTAAAGACAATTGCATATTTTTTTGATACGACCGATGGCGGTAATGGCACTTGTGAGGAATTATTCGATCGCTTTGAAGCGTTTGCCGTTCGCGCTGCTCAATTAGTTGAGGCTTGTGACTGTCAATATGGCTGTCCAAGATGTCTAATGGATGCGCGTTGTCCACAGGATAATCAAGCCTTGAATAAAGCTTTAGGTTTGTTCTTACTCCAATCTATTAGTGATGAATCAGAATATTTTTAAATGATCGCTCAGTTGGCTAAGTTGTTCTTTTGTTTGAGCATAGACGAAGGATATGCATAATGGCTTTATGCTTGATTTTGTTTGAGCATAGATGAAGGATATGCATAATGGCTTTATGCTTGATGAGGATAATGTTTAAGTATTTGAAACGAAACTCAAGGAAACGAAGCAGCTTGAAGTTGCTGCTTAGATCTAAGGACTCTCCTCAGCAGGAATTGATAACTTACAACTTGCTCAGTCTTAGTTTTAGATTTTAGACTGACTTTTCCCGTAATTGGCTGCTAATTCGTAAACATTGCTTTTTTGTCACACTAAAACCCGAAAATCTCTGTTATATTCGCTGTATAACTTGATAGGTTCTTCTTAGTCATACCGACAAAGGTAAACTATGCAATCTTAATTGATGAACTTCAGCTAAGGTTAAATATAACTCAGACTAAACTTACTAAGAAAGTAGGTCAATAGGGATTAGTAGTGCGATTTGATCTTAATTTACGGGATAAGGTACGCAGTCAGTTTCGGGATATTGCTAGGGAGATGCAGGGATGGCAAGTGCGATCGCGCCTGCTAGACGACGAAATCGATCGCGCCCGATCGCAGATTTGTTTGTTTGGGCATACGACGTTACGCGATCGCTTGAGCGTTGGTGGTGTGGATGGCAGTGGCGATTTTCCTTTGCTGAGTTATGCTGACTCGTTTATATATCTGGCGTTAGCTCAGGCAACGGTGTATGAGGCGAATCGGATTACGGGTTTGTGGGAGCAAGGTCCTGCGCCAGAGATTGTCTTTGAGTCGGCATGGTTGCCTGAAAGTAGTGAAGAAGCTCCAGAGGTACTCGATCGCTTTCATGAGAGGCTTGCGGGGATGTCTTTGGTGGATGTGGTGGATGCTTCGGACTATCGACTGCTGAAGGCGAAGGAGATTCGCAAGACATCGAGTGTGCAAACGTTACTGAATAATCTGGTGCGTCCTCATGCTAGTGATACGGGGAATTTGGCGATTCAGTTGCGATCGACGGCTGAACTGGGGGCAGCACTGAGGCTGATCCAGTCTGAGACTTGTCCTGACTATTTGCTGATGGACACGACTTTTTCGTTGCCTTTGTTGTCTTCGACTAGCTCTTTGTTTTACGAGCATTTGAAACGTTTGTGTTGTGTTGAAGCGTTGCGTCAGGGCAAGGGATTTTTTGCGTTGTCGAAGTCTCACGGTTTGCCAGCAATGGACTCATTGGAGGAGTTGGCGCGCGATCGCCGAGGTTTGGAGGGCAATCAAGTGGCGGAACATTGGTATTTGCGGATTCCTGAAGTTGGTCGTGAGGGATGGACGTTATCGCTATGTGAGGGGAGACGATTGCCACCCGCAGGAGCAGTTTCGTATTTGGTGAGGTTTCATCGCTCGACTCCAGTATTGCGGCTAGATATGGATGTGAATTATTGGGAGAGGTTTGTGAAGGGTGGGACGGATGAGGAGACGATCGCAAGGGAACGGAGAATTTTTGAGGACTTAGACTATGCTTGCCATGACCAGAGGGTTTATGGCTATCCCTATCCGATTAAGGCGGCTCACGATCGCGCATCGTTAATGCAGTCGGAACGGGTGGCGATGCGGAAGCAGTTGATTGCTGAGGCAGTTTCGGCGGGAATGAGTCCGTCGCTATTTCGTGACCCTTCTTTAGCGACAGGACATCGGTAGGAGTAAAAAATGTACGCAAACAATATTACAGATAATCAGTCGCAGTCTAGTTTTGATCAGTTGCTGGCGCAGTTGGGGCGAGAGTTTGGGGTGTTGGCGGAAAGTGATACCTATCAGCTCACGGTGATTGCTCACAATACGGATGTTGCGGTGGGGGATTTGTTTTTGTTGCCGAGCCGTCGCGGACATCGCGATCGCTTTTATATTTTTCGGACAACGCAGTATGCGAATATTCTCAACCGTTCCTTGGAGATGGCAGATATTGCGCGAAACCGTTTGACGATGCCTGACTCCTATTTTAGTCAGGACTTTCAGGAGGAGTTGCTGCTGGAGTTGAAGGGGATTGTGTTGGGCTATGCAGAGGTGGCGGAGGATGGTTGGGCTTTTTTCCGTCCGCGACGGTTGCCTGAACATTTGACGCAAGTTTATCAGGTGACGCGAGACTGTGCAGTGGTTTTGCGGGAACTGTTGGCGAGTCAGTTGGGAAGGGATGGTCTATTTATGGGGCATCTGTTGGCGGGAGAGCAAGCCTTGGAGAATGTGCCAGTGTATTTGCCTGCCTATGCGTTGTCGCACCATATTGGGGTATTTGGGCGCACGGGGGCAGGGAAGAGTAATTTGATGATGGTGTTGTTGAAGTCGGTTTTGGATTACAACCGACAGACTCAACAGACGAAGGGGAGTATTTTGGCGATCGATCCCCATGATGAGTTCCGCTATTGGCATCGGGCGACGGGTGGTGCGGATGGGATTCATGGGATTGTGACGGGCTATAGTTCGGCTGAGCAAGTGGAGCTGGTTAAGCCTTTTTATTATCTGAGTGCGAGGGAGGTGGGGAATGAGCCTTTGGCGCGACAGGTGTTTTTGTCCCGTGCGGATGTGTTGCCTGATGATTTGATTGGGATTACGGATTTTAGCGAGCAGCAGGTGGCTTTTGCTCAGTATCAGTTTGCGCGTTGGGGTGAGCAGTGGATTAGCCGATCGCTGATGGGTGATACGCAGGGTGCAGAGAATGATTTTGAGGGAAATGTTGAGTTTTTAGCAGGAACGATCGCCGCAGTGCAGAGACGATTGAGCTTTTTGCGGAGGGGGCAGACGAGGTTATTTTTGCCGTTCGATCCTGATGGTGGTTATGGATATGAGTCTTTGTTGCCTGAGATTATCTGTGCGTTGGAGCAGGGTCGAGTGTTGGTGGTGGATACGACGTTGATGGGTGAGTTGGAGCAGTTTTTGCTGACGACGGTGGTGGCGAGGACTTTGTTTGGGTTGCGCCGATCGCTTCGTAGTGTGACCGATCCAGAGGATTTACCGATCGCGATTCGTCGATCGCTGAGTAATGACGATGAGCAGGGTCAGGTGGGTTTGAGATCGCTAGCGGATGAGTTGGTGTTGAGGTTGGAGGATGGGCGTTTGCCTTATTTGGAGAATGGGGTTTTGAGGACTAGCGATCGCTTGCCCTATGTGAATGTGGTGGTGGAAGAGGCTCCGAGTGTATTAAATCCGCAACGGATGAAGTTCGGTTCGGTGTTTCGCGATATTTCGCGACAGGGACGCAAGTTTGGGATTGGTTTGACGGTAGTTTCGCAGCAGGTTTCAGAAATCGATGCTGGGGTTTTGACGCAAATTAATACGGAGTTGACGATGGCTTTGGGTAATGAACAGGAGCGCAGGGAGGCAATTCGTAATGCTTCGGCGGATTTGTCGGGGTTTGAGAGGGAGTTGCAGGTGATGAGTAAGGGTCAAGCGTTGGTTTCGGCTTCTTATAAAGATGTCCCTTTGCCTGTGAAGATTCCTGATTTTGATAGTTTGTTTTTGGAAGATTAGATCGAGTATTAAGTGAAAAGATATGGCACGAAAGGATAGATCAGGTGTTAAATATGAGGTGCTTATTGAATCTTCTTTAATTCATTTGGGATATAAATCAAATTCTGAAGATGGTAAGAACTATATTCGACCTACAAGTCGAGGATTATCTGTTATACCTGAGACTTATATTCAGCCTGATTTGATTGTTAGAAATAATTGCGAGATACAAGCAATTATTTATGTAACTCATTGGAGTCGTAGAAGAAACTCAAGTCTTAAGTTCTGGCGGACTTGGGAGGAAGCATCTCAACAAAAAATTATATTAGGTAATCAATTTCTCACAATAAATTGTATTTTTGAAGCTTTAGATTCTATTTCTGAACCCAATATATACAATGATTCAGATGATTTACCTCAAGATAGGGATCGGGAAGTAGTATTTCCTGTTAAGTTACATGGCTGGGATGCTGGAATAGGTTGGGCTATTGTTGAGGCGTTTGATGTATCTATTGTTTTCCCTTTAGAATATCAACCTACAATGTTAGAGAGTCCTTCTGGGCTTTATCAACATGATCCTAAAACAGATCTCTTACTTGAGCAAGCATTAAATAAAACTGCTAAAGAATATCTTTTCTCTCAATGGAATTTACTAAGATCAATTCGTCATCAAAGAAATGAAAATTTACAAAAGCTAGAAGAAATACACAGTAGATTTAGAATAGGACTTCTTCATATATACATTTTCTATCGTGTGTTTCAAACTTTCATTAAAGATAATGATTGGAAAATTTTAGATTTTATTAGAGCTTTTACAGGGATTAGTGAGACACAATTTGTGATCACAGATCTAACTAAAACAGAAGCATTTAAGCACATTGAAATAGAAAGAATTACTGATGCTTTTACTCTGTTGTCTCAAATATATGTTCGCAAAGGAAAAAATTCTGAGACATTGTGTAATGTTGATATTAAGAAAACAATTGCTATTCCTTTAGGTGTTTTACAAGTTAAGTTTAATAGTGATTTAAAGATATGTTTGCAAGATCTTACAAAACATATTTCTGAAAGTGATTTTATAGAAACAATTGATAAAGCCTTCAAAAAATTTGATCAGTCATACCTAATAGAAGAAGTTTTTGAGGATTTAGCTAATCCAAATTTAATATCTCTTAAGGAAAATTTTGTTCGTAGCGTTTTTTCTGTGTTGCTAAAAGATATTGAAGAACTTAAGAAAGGATTTGTATATCATGTAGAGCAGGATAGTCAGGTTAAGAGAAATATTTCATTACATAAACAGAACTGGATATTAGAAATCTTGATTTATCTGTGTGGTCTTGAAATGGAGGACATATACTCTCAATTTATACCAATATTTGATAGGTTGGGTCACAGTTTACGTGCTCATGCTCCTTATGGAGACGAAAATAAGTTGTTAGCCTATCTTCTTCAAGGCAAGGATATTTGTGCTCATTGGTCGGCTAGAGGTAAAAATAGAACTTTATTAGCAGAAGAGTTTAAACTTCTTACTTGGCAAGCTGTTTCTGAAACGATAGTGAAATCTTTTATTGCTAAGGGAGCAATTATTAAAAGTAAAGATTATGTGATCAAGCGATATCTAGAAAGTAAGTCAATGCGAGTAATTAGCTCAGACTTAAATGGCATATATATAGTTATTGAGTATTATCTAGGCGATTTATGTCATTTCGTGTTTAGTGAGGAAAATGAGAATGTTAAACAGTCAAATAATAGAATATGTTCAACTTGGCTCACTGATGTAATAGAAGAATTGTGGGGTAGTAGACCTCTAGAAACTTGGATGACTGGCATTACGAACAATCAGAAGTGGTTCATTAAAGTTATTTCGTCTCAGGATGGACATGAATCAGATAAAACTAAAGAACTTGCTGGTCGTTGTCGTGCAATACGACTCGCTTGGTCACATGGACAAAATCCTCGCGATCGCACTCAATGGACATTTAGCGAACGACCACTTCCAAAACTAGCTTTAGTCCTTGACGGTGATTGGGACGCAAACAAAAAACGAAACCTCTACGAAGCAGGGTGGGATTGGGTTGGAGACGTTGCCCAACTTGGCGAACTTCGTAGGCTGATTCAACAAGATGGATAAAAACTAGCGAATCCCCAAAATTAACTTTTTACTGATCGATCTTGTAACTCCCAAAATCTGAAACTTCAAACCCATCCAAGCATGACATCCACTAACCCTGTCCCCCAATATTCAAAAAGCTTAATTACACTCAACGACTTTTATCGCGCCTATAGCACCTTTCGCAAACTACCCAACGACGAACAAGCACAAGCGATCGCCCAACCACCAGATGCACCACTCTTTATCGTTGCAGGACCTGGCACAGGAAAAACCACCTGCCTCAGTCTGCGGATTCTCAAACTGATCCTAGTTGACGGAATCTTACCAAAAGCAATCATCGCTACCACATTTACCAAAAAAGCTGCTGCCGAACTGCGATCGCGGATACTCGGTTGGGGCTTTCAACTGATAGAAGCACTACAAGCAGACCCAGAAATTGCCGAACCAACCAAAGCCCAACTCACCAAAGTAGATATCAACCAAATCCTCACAGGAACAATCGATAGCCTTTGCGAACAAATTCTCCGCGACTTTCGCGACCCCGCAACCCAACCACCGATCCTCGCCGACGACTTCGTATCCAAAACCCTATTACTGAGAGCAGGACTATTCAACAATCGGCGCGATCGCGACAGTGACCTAGACGAATATCTCTTAGGCATCCAAGGAGCTAAATGGGGTTGGAACATCGGCAAAAAAGTCGGCTTACTGCAAGTAATTTGGGATCGTAGATTTCAAGATCGGATTGACTGGGATAGCTTTCTGGCTAGTGGGACATCTGAAACAGAACAATCCGCACTTAATCAGATTGGCGCAGCGATCGCCGACTACCAAAAAGAGCTAAGCGACAGGCTCATGGTAGATTTTGCCCTGCTAGAGTATGAAGTCCTCAAACGTTTGCAAGCAGGAAAACTCACCGAATTTTTTCACCAGATTCAAATCGTCTTAGTTGACGAGTACCAAGATACCAACCCACTCCAAGAAAGCATCTATTTTGAACTGGCCAAGGCTTGCAATGGTGCGATCGCAGTCGTTGGTGACGACGATCAGAGTCTCTACCGTTTTAGAGGGGCAACCGTTGAGCTTTTTAGCAACTTTAGCGATCGGTACGAAACAGTCTTTGGCAACAAACCCACAACCATCTTCTTAAGAACCAATTACCGATCCACCCAAAACATTATCCAGTTCGTCAATAACTACGCCACCCTTGACCTCAGCTACCAAACTGTCAGAGTCAAAAACAAACCCAGCCTCCTACCCCGTCCTAATGCCGATGCTGGTATACCCATATTAGGAATGTTTAGGCAAGACATGGATACCCTCGCCAAGGACTTAGCAGACTTCATTGCCAAAGTCTTTCGAGATGATGGGTACACCATACCCGACGGCAACACTATTCAAGGCAACTCAGCAGGTGGCGACGTTGGCGATTGCGCCTTGTTATGCAGCAGTCCCGCCGAGTACAACAGCAGTGGCAATCCTCGCTTACCGTTGCTGTTACGCCAAAAGTTAGCAGATAACTCGACTATAGAAGTCTTCAACCCAAGGGGACAAGACCTCACCGAAATCGAGGTGGTCGCCCAGTTCGGCGGACTATTGCTAGAGTGTCTCGATCCAGCAGGTGCGATCGAAACTACGATCAGAGACTTAAACGACATTGTGCCTGTCTTCACAAAATGGAGAGAAATTGCGATCGACCTTGCCAGTTCGCCAAATGCCCCTAATGGACTTCTAGCATTTGCTCAAAGTTGGGCAGAACGCAACCCCAAAAAAGCAGGGTTTCGCTGGTCTCCGAGCGTCCCCGTCCTCGAACTCATTTACGGACTGCTCCACTATTTCCCCTTTCTCCACGACGATCCAGAAGGGCAAATTTACCTAGAAGTCTTTACTCGCCAAGTTTCAGCTTGCCAACAGGTGGGCAAATTTTCAGGACGAATCATCACCGATCCTGATAACTCAAGCTTGGCTGAAGCATCCGTCAAAGAGTTGTTACGCAATTTCCTTGCCCCGATCGCCTCTGGCACAGTCAAAGTTAATGAGGACTTGATGGAAGCATTTCCACGCGATCGGCTCAGTATCCTCTCCATTCACCAATCTAAAGGACTAGAGTTTCCTCTAACCATCGTTGATGTGGGGTCTGATTTCAAAACCAATCACCATGCCCACAAGTTCAAGCGATTCCCAGAAAAGGGGGGAACCCCACACACAATGGAAGACTTACTGCGTCCCCACACCGATTTGAATGCATCAAGTCGTAATGGGCGCGATCGCACCTTTGACGACCTGTATCGCCAGTACTTTGTGGCGTATAGCCGTCCCCAAGAAGTTTTGCTATTGGTTGGATTGAATCCCACCTTACCTGAGGACAGAGTATCTAACGTGGCGACTGGTTGGAATCGTGATAACAAATCCACTTGGAGGGGAAATCGACCGTTCATAGAAATTTGAATTTCTATCGCGATTCAAAAACAGTCAGTAAATGCTCTTACAAAATTTTAGATATTTAAGGAAAACCAATTATGAATACACCACACAAGAATCAAAATAACCGTTTGGGTGGAGGACAGACAGTTTCTCTAATTTCAACCATTAAAAGACTAATTCGCGCCTATCCAGGGGGACTAGGCATCGTTAAAGAGCTTATCCAAAATGCTGACGACGCAGAAGCAAGGACTGTCCAAATCACTTTAGATTGGAGAAATCATCATATTGACGATCTGCCTGAGCCAAACATGGAGCAGTTCTTACAACCTGCACTGCTCATCTTTAACGATGCCGCATTTAAAGAAAAAGATTTTGATGCAATTCAAAAGATTGGCGAGGGCAGTAAGCAAACGGATCTCACGAAGGCAGGTAGATTTGGTCTAGGCTTTAACTCTGTTTACCATCTCACCGATTACCCCAGCTTTGCCTCTCTAGTAGCCAGTCAAGTAATTATTGACTGGTAGAGGCGAAGCAATTTAATGCGAGCATCAGCAGTAGTAAATTGCCAATTGACTTTACAAGAGAGAGAATTCCTGCGATTTTCCCAAGCCGAGACTTCCTGAATCAAAAGCTGTTTATCAGGAATACGACGGTCGAGACATTGGCGATTTAAAACACTCAACTCAATT
>NZ_LIRE01000713.1 GCF_001402795.1 Pseudanabaena sp. 'Roaring Creek' | reverse complement strand
CTACGCGGGCGGTACGCTCTTTTAGGGTTTATTTAGTTACTTAGTTTCATTCATAACTATTTCTGTCCTTGTAATTGCAAGAGAAACTTTGCCTCAGCCGCGCGATCGCTATTGGGATATCTCTCTAGGAGGGTTTGCAGATAACGAGGTTGCTCACTGAGAAAGAAGCTCGAAAATAGCAGGTCATCTATATATTGGCTTTGAGGAAACTTAACCTGTAACTCCGTAATGATGCTGTCGATGCGTCTTTGATAATCCGATCGCATCGCTTTTTCGCGATCTTCGTAATCTTGATAAGCATATCTGCGACCGCTAGTACTCAATTGCCGATATTGGATACTAGCAGTCACACCTGCGGGAGGATGGATACGTTGGGTTTCTGCGAAAGTGTGATCTTCCCACTGGGCAAGGAGAGTCATCGCTACCATATAAAGTGTTTTTTCGCGAATAGCGGTGGAAATACTACTATCTTCAAGCAATTTCTGATAGAGAGAAAGAGCAACCGCATTTTGACTGCCTGCTTGATATTTGGCGAGAATTTCCGCATTACTGCGTTGAGATTCATCGCATACCCACCAATCGCGACAATTCCAATCGGTGGGAAGGAGATAGGCTCGAAATCCGTCCCATATGGGTAAATAACCATTTTCCCAACCACCCATACCTGCCCAATTGGAGGCAATTTGATAGCGCGATTCAGGAGTATTTTCGATTTGCCATTGGCGTAGTTTTTGCCAACGGATTTTTTGCTTGCCGAGCAATTTTTGGGATTCCTTCTTAAAATTTACTACTCGATCTTCTTGTTCCCATCTGTTTCCCTGTGGATAGTAGTAGTCTGCAAGTATCCGATCGGGAATGGTATCTAAATTGATATTTGCCGATACCTCCAGAGCCTTGGCATAATCTTGAGATCGCGCATATTGAATAGCGATCGCATATTGCAACATTGGCGCAAGGGGTTGATTATCGGGTTCTTGCAGTAGAGTTTGGATCTGCTCGATGGACAACCCCACATCCAGCAGCGTTCGCACATGGGGAAAAGCGAGGTACATAGCATCGCGATCGCCCATGGGTTGCACCATCATTTTGAGCCAGAGGCGCATCGCTCCCACGATATCACCATTCGCTTGTAAACCTAGGGCGAGAAAGTAGGTAGCATCATCTGCACCTGAATGATCGGGATAGCTCTTGAGCCATGCTTGCCAAGCATTGAGACGTTCCTTCTCGGAGCGTTTGGCATTGCGATCCAGAATGTCCTGACTGCGAGGTTGCCCATCAAAATAGGAACGTCCTGTGAGATCCCCATATTCGCGACAGGCGATCGCAAATTTAGATTGGGGATATTTGGTCACCATCCCTAAGAGTAGATAATAAGCATAATTACCTTTTGGAGCAAAATTTTCATAACTGACGATTCTTGAGAGGGGATACAGTTGGGATAAATCGTTATTCAAGATGTTATTGAGGAGTTCTGTCCCTTTGATATCGCCATGCCGATCGAGTTCGGCGATCGCCCAAATGCGATCGCTAGCCTGCCGATCATCCGCTAAAGAACGAAAGAAAGCCCGCGCAAATGGGGTGATTTCTCCCGCCTTCATCGCCCCCAACCGTTCGACTAAGATATATTCCTGAGCATCACTCGCTAATTTCTGATAGAAAGCGATCGCGGCTTTAATTTGACCATCGGTGGGTTGTTGAATCTGCTCATACTGCAACCATTCCGACAGCCCTTCAAAATTCTTGCTTTTTTCGTAGGGATTTTTTCCATAAACAGCCTCATAACCGAGGAGTCGCGTTAAAAACTCTAGATTGAATTGGTCGTAATAACGATTAGAACTCTTAGGTTCAAGATTGGCTTTGGCTAAACTGATGAATTCTTCCCGTACTTTCGGATCGTCTAAACCAAATTCTTTCTCCCAGTCCTTACTCTGCGCCTCTGAGTTGTAAGGAGCAATTTCGTAAAAATTGGGATAATCCAAACGCCTCTGAATCTGTCCCTTTAACCATAATGTCGTGTAAGGCTTCCCTAGACTACGAATACCCTCAAGTCCATACTTTTGTCGCGTCTCATCGCGGGAGCGAGCGTAATAACTCAGTAATGGATAAGCCTTAGCTCCATACTTTTTCCAGACTGGATTTTCGACTCTATCCTTCCCCCATTTGGCAACAATAATATCTTGGCGCACTGCTTGAGCGATTTCTTGCCATTGAGGATCGAAACGAAGGCGATCGCGCAAGATGTCATCGATTTCAAGTTGGGAAATTTCCTCAGGGCTGAGGGAATTCGCCAATTTGGACATTTCGGCGGGATTGGGGATTTTGACCGTCCGCGATTGAAAGATTTCTGTAGCCTTAATTGCTACGCTAAACGAGAAGAGCGTGGCAATTATAGATAATATATATAGATGTCGCTTTTGCATTTTACGATCCAAGTTTGACAAGAGGACAGAAGGCTGCATAATAATTTGCTTTCTATAGCAGTCCTAAATCATTTATAGATTTTTTGGTTTGTGGAAGCGCCCCCCGTTCGGGGGGCGCTTCCACAAACCCTTTAGGATTGCTATATCATTAAACTTGATTTGGGCGAGATAGAACTACTTCATAATAAAAATCCCGATCTAAGACCTGCGACGAACGCGCAGCGTTCGTCGCAGGTCTTGTGGTTCGTTTGATTGGTAATTGCTGTAAATGGTTTCTAAAAGAATAAATGACTTTCAGGCTGAATATTGATTTCCATTGGCACGGCTTGCGGATCGGCAGAAAGCGCAAACATGATGGCATTGGCGGCAGTTTCTGGCGTTAACATCTTACTCCGATCGACTTTTAGACTAACATCATCCCAAAAGGGCGAATCAATTCCCCCAAAATAAAACAATGTCATCTTAATCCCAAAGCGGCGAAGTTCGTCAGCCATACATTTGCTAAATCCCACCGCCCCAAACTTGGATGCACAATAGGCGGATGCCATTGCCATCGAATGTTTTCCCAGAATGCCAATTACATTACAAATATGTCCGACCTTACGCTCCTTCATCGCATTGGCGACAATTTGACTGGTGTAGAAATTCCCCTTGAGATTTAAGTCCAGCATTAAATCAAGATCTTGCGGCTCAATGCGATTGAACTGTTTCAGGATTCCTGCACCTGCGGCATTTACTAAGACATCAACCTGTCCAAATTCGGCGATCGCTTTTTGCACCATTCCTTCAACTTGTTCGTATTTAGTAATATCCGTGGGAATCGCGATCGCCTTAGCACCATAATCATCTTCGAGATTATTGACGAATTCCTCTAACTTATGGATATCTCTCGCTACGAGAACTAATTTCGCCCCATTTTCCGCTAATTTGGGTGCGAGTGCGGAACCAATGCCACCTGTTGCACCGACAACGACAACAACTTTATTTTGCATCTTGCTTTGCTTCTTAAAAGTAAAGTATTTATGTTTTAACTTCTTTACAATACTTTACTTTTATTTACATAGGCATGGCAATTCTAGATCGTAGGTATTTTTTTGGTTTGTGAAAGATCTGTCTTTTTCGAGAAGGATAAGTTGCTGGGTGTAATTACAGCAATTATCGATCAAACGAACCACAAGGAGATTTTTGAAAGCGTTGCAAAGCAACGCTTTCAAAAATCTCCTTGGTTTGGGTTTGAGCGCAATTAACTATTCATCAAAGTATTGTCACTCTTTTGTTTAGCAACACCCAAAGGACGAGTAGCGCCACTACTCGTCCTTTGGGTGTTGCTATAAATTAGAATATATGGCAGCAGGAATCATTAGGGTAAAAAATTTGCTATGAACTCCCTAACTATCAACCTAGAACCAGTTTTTGAACTCACTGACGAAAAACTGTTTCAACTCTGCCAACAAAATCGTGACCTAAGATTCGAGCGTGGCGCTAGAGGAGATATTACGATCATGGCTCCCGAAGGTAGCGATACGGGAATGCGTAACTTAGGATTAGGCAGCACTCTCTGGAATTGGAATCAAAGAAAAAATCTAGGAGTTGCCTTTGGCTCTTCGGCGGGATTTATTTTACCCAATGGGGCAATGCGATCGCCTGACGTATCTTGGATTGCCAAGCCAAGATGGGAAGCCCTAACCACCGAGCAACAATCAAAATTTGCCCCGATTTGTCCCGATTTCGTGATTGAGTTAATGTCTCCTAGCGATAGCCTGTCCCTTACTCAAACCAAAATGCAGGAATATCAAGACAATGGCACAAAGCTGGGCTGGCTGATTAACCGCAGGGATCGGCAAGTAGAAATCTATCGCATTGGTCGACCAGTAGAAATTTTAGAATTTCCTGACATTCTCTCAGGGGAGGACGTTTTGCCTGAGTTCGTTTTAGAGCTAAAACTAATTTGGTAAATCACATAAAAAAGAGCGCATCGCGCTCTTTTTTATGTAAACTTAAACTCCGTTTTGCTTAAACCAAGCTTTCAATCGATTCCAGCCATCTTCGGCTTCTTTTTGACGATAAGAGGGGCGATAATCGGCATGAAAAGCATGGGGAGCATCGGGATAAACAACTATCTCCGTATTGGTATTGCAGCTTTTTAGTTGTTCGCGCATTTGCTCGACGGTGTCTAAGGGAATGCCCGTATCCTTGCCACCGTAAAGCCCTAAAATTGGCACTTGTAAATCCTTGGCGATATCAATCGGATACTTTGGAGTTAGTTCTGAAGCTTCGCCCACCAATTTGCCATACCATGCCACACCTGCTTTCACTTGAGGATTATGGGCAGCATAAAGCCATGTAATGCGACCGCCCCAACAAAAGCCCGTAATCCCTAACCTAGAGATATTGCCCTTTGTGGATTGTGCTGCCCATGCTACCGTCGCATCGAGATCGGACATTACCTGTGCGTCAGGGACTTTGCCTACCACTTTGCGGATTTCTGAGATATCAGTGAGCTTAGATACATCACCTTGGCGGTAAAACATTTCTGGGGCGATCGCTACATAGCCGAGTTTGGCAAGGCGGCGACAGACATCTTGGATATAGGCATGAACGCCAAAAATTTCCTGAACCACTAAAATTACGGGAAAATTTTCGCCAGAGTCAGGCATGGCTCTATAGGCAGGAATCGTCCCATCAGTTACGGAGATTTTGACTTCGCCAGCAACGAGCCCTTGGGAATCGGTGGTAATTGTTTTCGCGGAAATGGGTTGTACGGCGATCGCAAAACCTGCTGTCAAGCCGCTAACCGCAATGAACTCTCGTCTGGTCAGTTTTGGCATTTAAGTTATTCCTCAAAACATCTCAAAATATCTGCGGCGCACGCGCAGCGTGCACCGCAGGTTTTAGGGCTTTATATTTAATTAAGCCCACATGCTTAATTAGTCTTAGCCATTAGTCTTAGCCAATTTTGACAGGAGTTTTGACGGCTTGAATCTCGTAGATGGCTTTTTCTAGCAAAGAAACCCCTGTCATTTCTTCTGGCTGTTCGATTTGGAGGATTTCTAAAATCGTTGGGGCAATATCCGCTAGACGACCGCCTGTCGGTTTGAGCTTGACATCAGCTCCATGCCCGTAGATCTTGAGAACTTCACCTTCGACCAAAATAAAGGGCACAGGATTGCTGGAATGGGCTGTCCAAGGATTGCCATGTTCATCCCACATATACTCAGCATTGCCGTGATCGGCAGTAATTAAAGCAGTGCCGCCCGCATTGCCGATGCTGGATAATAATTTGCCCAAACATCGATCAACATGTTCAAGTGCCTTGACGGTAGCTTCAAAATTACCCGTATGTCCAACCATGTCGGGGTTGGCATAGTTAATGACGATCAGCGAGTAAATTCGTTTGGAGATCGCCTCTGAGGCAATGCGCGTCACTTCGGCAGCGGACATCTCTGGTTGCTGATCGTAAGTTGACACCCTTGGGCTATTTACCAAAATGCGATCGTCGCCTTCACTGGCTTCCTCCATTCCACCATCAAAGAAGTAGGTGACATGGGCATACTTCTCAGTTTCGGCGAGACGTAGCTGTTTCATGCCATGCTTTGCGACCACTGGTCCCAACAAATTAGTTAGGTTTTGGGGGAGAAAGGCGACAGGGACAGGGAGGGCACTATCATACTGGGTAAAGGTGGCATAGGCGAGATGTTCGATCCGCTTGCGCTCAAACCCCGTAAAGCTTTCCGCAACTAGGGCTTGGCTGATCTCGCGGGATCGGTCAGGACGGAAATTAAAGCAAATGACACCATCACCAGAGGCGATCGCGCCATGGGCGATCCGCGTCGGAGGCAAAAATTCGTCGGTAATTTTTTCTTTGTAAGCGGCTTCCAGAAAATCTGTTGGCGAAGTTAGCTCGGTGGTGATGCGATCGTCGGTCATGACCTCATAGGCTTTTTGGACGCGATCCCAACGTTTGTCACGATCCATCGCAAAGTAACGACCGATAATGGTAACAATGCGACCGACACCAATCTTATTGATATGAGCCTGTAAGAGCTTAATAAAGTTGATCCCAGAATGCGACAGGGTGTCGCGACCATCAGTGATTACATGTATACAGACATCTTCAATTTGCTGAGCCTTAGCTAAATCTAGCAGTCCCAATAGGTGATCGATATGGGAATGCACGCCACCATCAGAGCACAGCCCTAAAAGGTGTAATTTACTTTTGTTGGCTTTGACTTTCTCACAAACTGTAACCAGTACAGGATTTGATAGCAGGGAGCCATCATCTACAGCATCGGAAATTCTAACTAATTCTTGGGGGACAACCCGACCAGCCCCAATATTCAAATGACCAACTTCTGAGTTGCCCATTTGACCTTTTGGTAGACCGACATCTTTGCCAGAGGCTTGGAGGAGAGTTTTGGGGTAAGTACTCCACAGACTATCCATAACGGGAGTATTTGCTGCGGCGATCGCATTGCCCTCGGTTTCTTCCCTATATCCCCAGCCGTCTAAAATTATCAGAACCAGTGGAGAAACAGACCCCGTTTGCATAAAAGACAGTTCCTTATTGAGTACACGATCACTCCTAAGTTGGTAATCATACCACTGGAGTAAATCTACGGATTATCTTAACAATACTTGGCAATTAGCGAGATCGCAATATATCATAAAAAACTTTTAATAATGCCCAAAATTGCATAGTTTTGCTACAGCCTAACTAAAGAACTATTTAAATTGCTCCTGAGTTAGCCATTCGTTTTACTAGCTGCTTGCTTTCTTGATCCCAATAAGTAGCTTGACATAATTAATTACACACCCAAGCCGTAAAGTTGCACCTCCAAGGGGCGCAACTTTACGGCTTGGGAATTTATAGCTGTCGCCAAATGTACTAGGACATAAAACCCAAGAATTAATTTGGCGGCGCTTCGCACCGCCAAATTAATTCTTGGGTTTTGATTTGTCCTAATTCAAGTGACTGTAGCTATAAAGCACATAAGTTGCGGATAAAAATGTCCCACCCAGTCAAAGTTAGCTTCGACTCCGCTCAGCTAACGTTGACTAAGCATTCCGCTCAGCTAACGTTGACTAAGCATTCCGCTCAGCTAACGTTGACTAAGCATTCCGCTCAGCTAACGTTGACTAAGCATTCCGCTCAGCTAACGTTGACTAAGCATTCCGTTCAGCTAACGTTGACTAAGCATTCCGCTCAGCTAACGTTGGCTGAGCGGAGTCGAAGCCACAGGTACTTTAATTAATAGCAAGTCCTTAAAGTAATTGATGGAGCGATCTCATACTTTATATATAGCTGTATATGTAGCTATCACCAAGTGTACTAGAACATAAACGTCAAGTGACTGTAGCTATAATAAAGGTTTTGGCTTTGGTTTTTAATTATGTCCAGTTACTGAACGAATGTATGATGGATAGTCTGTAGTGCTTTGTCTTGACTTAAGCGAGTTCAACTAAGCGGGTTCAACTAAGCGAGTCAGCAAAATATTGCAATAAATTCTTTCATCGGTTTAAAAATTTCCCTAACGAATGGCGTTAATAGTTCAGAAATATGGTGGCTCCTCCGTAGCCGATGCCGATCGCATTAAGGCAGTACGCGATCGCATTAAGCGGACAGTTGATGCTGGCAATCAAGTCGTGGTTGTAGTTTCGGCAATGGGTAAAACCACGGATGGTTTAGTAGCCCTTGCCGAGTCCGTAGCCCTAACCGATAACCCTACCCTCGAAGAAATCGCAGCGAAAGAGCGTGAGATGGATTTGCTCTTAGCTACGGGCGAACAGGTAACGATCGCAGCGCTCAGTATGGCTTTGCAAGCAGTGGGACAGCCTGCGATCGCCATGAATGGTTCGCAAGTACGGGTTGTCACCGAACCAAACCATACTCGCGCCAGAATTTTATACGTTGAATCGGATCGGATTAGATCTGCTCTTGCTCTGGGTAAAGTCGTAGTCATCGCAGGGTTTCAAGGTGTGGCGATCGATCCAGTTACAGGTTTACCTAGCAGCGAGATCACGACTTTAGGGCGCGGTGGCTCCGATACTTCCGCAGTAGCGATCGCGGCGGCGATTGAAGCCGATATTTGCGAAATTTATACCGATGTGCCTGGAATTTTGACCACCGATCCGCGCATTGTCCCCAAGGCACAAATGCTCTCGGAAATTACCTGCGATGAAATGCTAGAGCTAGCTAGCCTAGGGGCAAAGGTACTGCATCCGCGATCGGTGGAAATTGCCCGTAATTTTGGCGTAAAAATGTGCGTGCGATCGAGCTGGCTAGATGATGCGGGTACGGTCATCACTTCGCCAAGGATTGGCACTGGGAATCTCCAGTCCCTTGAGGTGAATCGTTTTGTGGAAACGGTCTCGATTGACTACGATCAGGTTAAAATCGCCCTTCTCCAAATCCCCGATCGCCCAGGCATCGCCTCGCAATTATTTAAATCTCTTGCCGAACAGGGCATAAATGTTGATTTGATCATTCAAGCCGTACAAGAGCAAGAAGGTGTAAACGATATTGCCTTTACCATTCCCCAAAATCAATTACAGTTGGCGGAAGTCGTCACGCGAGGCTTGGAAATTGGTGCAAGCCTTGTAACGGTTGATTCCGCCATTGCCAAAATTAGCATTATCGGTGTTGGCATGATCGGGCGACCTGGAGTTGCTGCCCAAATGTTTACAGCGCTTGCGGATGTGGGGGTAAATATCCAAATGATCTCCACTTCGGAGATCAAAATAAGTTGTGTGATCGCCGCCGCCGATGGCGAAAAAGCGATCGCTGCCATTCAAGCCGCTTTCGATGTGCCCGTGCGATCGCATCAAGCCTGTGAAATTATTTCTGACAATAATTCTGACAATAATCTTGATATTTCTCCCGTAAGAGGGGTGGCTCTGGATCGTAATCGAGCCAGAATTGCCGTACAGCAAGTACCCGATCGGCCTGGCATGGCGGCGAAAATTCTTGAACAGCTTGTGGAACAAAATATTAGTCTGGACATGATCGTACAGTCTCAATCCGATCGCGATGTTAACGAAATTGCCTTTACCGTAGCAATCGCCGATCTGGCTAAAGCTGAAACTGCCCTAAAACAATTTGCACCAGTGCTAGGCTATGGTGAAGTTACCTGTGATGGTGACATTAGCAAGGTTAGTATTGTGGGTGCAAATATGATCCATCAGTCGGGAATTGCGGCGCGAATGTTTAGCGCCCTTGCTGATTCAGACATTAATATTGAGATGATTGCTACTTCTGAGATTAAAGTTAGTTGTGTAGTGCGTGATCGCCATGCCGAAAAAGCACTCAAGGTGATTCATCAAGAATTTAATCTGTCGGGAGATCTTGCTATCGAAGTTCCCAGCATACTGAAAAAGTAGTAAGTAGGTTGTTAATCGCCACACTTACTAAATCCGCTTTAAGATAAACACATATCCCGCGAGCATTTCTATGTCATCTGATAATTCTAGCGATCGCACTAATAATTCTCCAGTTACGCCTCCGACCGATCCCAAACAAGCTCCCATTGCACCCAAGGAAAGCTCTGTTAAGAACTTCTTAACGGATAATTTGCCCACGGTGACAGTTGCTATTCTGTTGGCGGTCGGTGTGAGAATATTTGTTGCGGAACCACGCTTCATTCCTTCTAGCTCCATGGAGCCAACCCTATTAATCGACGATCGCCTAATTATCGATAAGCTCTCTTTCCGCTGGCGTAAACCCGAACGTGGCGAAATCGTCGTCTTCAATCCGCCCAACAATCCAGTTGTCCCCGATGCCTCTAAGGTGTATATCAAACGGGTGATTGGTCTGCCTGGCGATCGTCTTAGCATTCACGACGGCAAGGTATTTGTCAATGATGTACCTCTAAATGAGCCTTACATTGCTTCGCCGCCTAGCTACACTTTGCCGACCCAAGATGATGCTCTCTGTCCTAATTGTTTTCGTCCTGACAATGTCCAAAATGGGAGGGATAATTATCCCTATTTCACCGTGCCCAATGGTAAATATTGGGTGATGGGCGATAATCGCAATAATAGTCTGGATTCTCATGCTTGGGGATTTATGCCTGAAGAGAATCTTGTCGGACGTGCCATGTTCCGTTACTGGCCCTTTGACAAACGGGCTGGCAACTTAAATGTGCCTAAATACTAGAGCAGATTTCCCCATTCTTTTTTAGATCGTATTTTTAGAATATATTTTTAGAATATTTTCCAATGAGCCTACAGCAATTATCGATCAAACGAACCCCCAAGAAATTTCTGAAAGTGTTGGTTTGTAACGCTTTTAGGAATTTCTTGAGTTTGGATTTGAGCGCAAAGCGCTGTAAGCAGTTAAGCATAATTAAAAACCAAAACCAGAGAGCGTACTGCCCGCGTAGCGGGCGGTACGCTCTTCTAGGTTTTAAGTTTACTTATGCCTAGCTACTTAGGCTCATTTGAAAATAAAAAACAATCTTCACAATCTCAATCATGTCCACAGAAATTAAGCTAGATCCGCAAGCTCCTGTTCAACCTTGGTGGCAACGTCATGGTGAAACCATGCGTATTTTTGCTGTTGCCCTAGCGATCGCTATTTTCCTGCGTACTTTTATCGTTGAACCGCGCTTCATTCCCTCTGGCTCAATGGAACCAACTTTACAGGTGGGCGATCGCATTTTAGTCGATAAGATCTCGCAGCAATGGCAACAGCCGAAATACGGCGATATTTTGATTTTTTATCCACCCGCTTCTCCTGCGATCGGCGATACGAGCAAGGCTTACATCAAGCGCTTAATTGGTATGGAAGGCGATCGCATTGCCGTCAAAAATGGGAAGGTCTATCGTAATGGGGAAGCCCTTTATGAGTCCTATATTGCGGAAGCTCCGAAATATTCCATGCGTGAAGTGGTCGTTCCTAAAGGTTATTACTGGATGATGGGCGACAACCGCAACCATAGCAATGATTCTCACATCTGGGGGTTTTTACCAAAAGAGAATACGATCGGCAAAGCGACCATTAGATTCTTTCCTTTTGGCGATCGCTTAGGCGTAATACAAAGTTAAGAAATGGCGTAGCCATTTCTTAACTGGAAACCCCTTGCTCAAATGCAACAGGTAAAAGCCTTGCTTAGCAAGGCTTTTACCTGTTGCATTTGAGAATTTGCCAGCTTAACCCGAACTGACGTTTTATTACATTTCCCCATACCTTCAACAAGGGAATGGGTGTGAGATACGAGTTTCCCAAACAAAAAAGATTGCCTAAAATCAGCAATCTATTTTGTTTTATGCGGTTTTTATTGAACGGAGAGGGGGAGATTCGAACTCCCGTTAGGTGTGACCCTAAATCTGATTTCGAGTCAGACGCATTCAACCACTCTGCCACCTCTCCAAATATATTTTGCAGTTTCTTTGGTTAGCAAAGCATTAGCAATAATATCATAGTAAGTAATTTTGAAGCAAGTAAAATAAAAGCAGCGCCAAATAATACCAAGTTAAGAAATGGCGTAGCCATTTCTTAACTTGGTATTATTTATCGAAAACCTTTGCCCTGTGAAGATTCCGTCCAAATCATTAGCTCGCCATCAGCATTCGCCGCCGCTAATTTTTTGCCCTGTGGTTGCCATTGCAAAGCGGTAATTTTGCCCATCGGGGTATCTAAAGCCTGCACCCAATCCTTGGCATTTTTCCAAATCGTAATTCTGCCATTTTCATCGGCGGAAGCAAGGGTTTCGGATTTGGGTTTAAAGGCGACTGAACCGACAATGCTGTTATGCCCTTTGAGCAATTCTCCTTCCCAACCTATATTTGGGTCGGCGTGATTTGACCACACCACCACATCGGAGCCGCTTGAGGAAGATAATAAAGGCGATTTTTTGCCTTCTGACCAATCAAAGGAGCGAATCTTGCCTGGGAAACCCTGCATTCGCCAAGGTGAAGGATCGAACTTATGTCCGAGCCAATGCATGACGATGACCAAGTTATCAAGGGTGCTGGAAACTAAGTATTCCCCTGTTTTGCTCCAAGATATTTGAGACACTGCGGTGGGCATCTCAAATAGGACGGGGTCTTCATACCAGTCTTGGGCATTCCAAGTCATAACTCCGCCATCACCGCCAACCGTAAAATAGGGGGCGAGGGGATGCCAAGCGATCGCTAATATGGTTGAGTTTTCAAAATTTAGCGTCGTGATGATATCTAGAGTTTCCGCACTCCAGATCTGCACGTATTTACCAAAGCTAAAGGCTAATTCGTTACGAGTAGGATGCCAAGCCAAATGCTCGATCCATTTATTGCCGAGTTCTAGGGTGGCGGCGATCGCAGGGGTCTCGCCTGCCAACGACCATACCCTTACCTTCCCATCTTGCCCTCCCGCCGCTAGCCAGTGACTATCTGCCGAAAAGCCCAAACAGTCTAAGGAGATTTCCGTTGGTGGTTGCAATTCTCTTTGTTTTTGGGCAATCTGACTGCCTGCAATCTCATCATCAAAGAGGGCTAGTTCGCCCGCAGCAGTGGCAACTGCAAGGTATTTACTATTTGCTGACCATGCGATCGCGGTGACATATTCACTGAGAGTAATTTGCGATTGAGGTTTGTTATTGAGGATGAGATTTGTCTTGGGCTTGGGCATATGGATTATTCGGTTCGATATTCGGTTCGATATTTGGTTCGATATTTGGCTCGAGCTAATGGATTTTAACTCAGGGCAAAGCGCTATCTATCGCCGCGTGTTAGCATAATTTTACGGGTATTTTCGTTCAGGCTAACCCAGTCTCGCTTTAGACCAAACTAATTTCAGACATTCAGCTCAGAAGCTCAGAAAAAATGACCAACTTGTTTCCCATCCTCGCCGCATCCGATCCCCTAGTCGCAGGCTTTATCGGTCAAGAAATCGAGAGACAGCGCAATAATATTGAATTAATTGCTAGTGAAAATTTTACTTCCCTTGCAGTCATGGCTGCGCAGGGGTCGGTGTTGACCAATAAATATGCTGAAGGGCTTCCCTCCAAGCGCTATTACGGCGGTTGTGAATTTGTGGATGAGATCGAATCGATCGCGATCCAACGCATCAAAGAATTATTTGGTGCAGCCCATGCCAACGTCCAGCCTCACTCTGGCGCACAGGCTAACTTTGCGGTATTTCTTACCCTGCTCAAGCCAGGGGATACCTTCTTAGGTATGGACTTGTCCCACGGCGGACATTTGACCCACGGCTCTCCTGTGAATGTATCGGGATTGTGGTTCAACAAAGTCCATTATGGTTTGAATAAGGAAACCGAGCAGCTTGATTTCGATCTGATTCGCGATCTTGCTCTACAGCACAAACCAAAATTAATCATTTGCGGCTACTCCGCCTATCCCAGAATTATTGATTTTGCAAAATTCAGGGCGATCGCTGATGAAGTTGGTGCGTATCTGATGGCTGACATTGCCCATATTGCAGGACTAGTTGCATCTGGACATCACCCTAATCCCATTCCCTACTGCGATGTGGTCACCACCACTACTCACAAAACGCTCCGTGGTCCTCGCGGTGGCTTGATCATGACTCGCGACGCGGCTCTTGGCAAGAAATTTGATAAGTCGGTCTTCCCCGGTTCTCAAGGTGGTCCTCTCGAACATGTAATCGCTGCGAAAGCTGTTGCTTTTGGTGAAGCGCTGCGTCCTGAGTTCAAGGCTTATTCGGGACAGGTAATTGCTAACTCCCAAGCCCTCGCTTCACAATTGCAAGAACGCGGTCTGAAATTGGTTTCTAATGGTACTGATAACCACTTGTTATTAGTTGACCTCCGTTCTATTGGGATGACTGGTAAGGTGGCGGATCTTTTGGTGAGCGGTATTAATATCACTGCCAACAAGAATACGGTTCCCTTTGATCCTGAATCTCCTTTCGTAACTAGTGGTTTGCGTCTCGGTTCCCCTGCGATGACTTCTCGCGGATTGAAAGAAGATGATTTCCGCGAAATCGCTAATATCATTGCCGATCGCCTTCTCAGTCCTGATAGCGATACTGTCCAAGCCGATTGCATCGCTAGAGTTCAAGCTCTATGCGATCGCTTCCCTCTCTATCCCGAATTGGAATATCCAACAATCAGCTCCAAAGAACCTGCTCTAGCAGTCTAATGTCAAAGAGAGAGGGTCGCTTTGCGACCCTCTCTCTTCTGATGGAAAGGTTTGGACTCAACCTATTAAACAATGCTAAGATTGCTAACAAGATTTTATTCATATTGAACGTTTATGAATGTGAGTTTCCCAATACCCAAAGAACTTGAATCTTATATTGAAGTCCAGATTCAATCTGGGAATTATGCCAACGTTGGAGATTATTTTCTATCTTTGTTGCAGCAAGATCGATTGCGAAAGCAAGCTCAGGCTAAGTTAGCTAGTTTGTTGCAAGAAGGACTAGACTCGGAAGCTGAACCCGTAACCCATGCTTACTGGAATGATTTGCGGCGATCGTTACTGGGACAATAAACTGCGACAATAATCAGTATGACTTTTCAAGTGATTGTCAGAGATCGCGCAACTCAGGACATCAGACGAGAAGCAAATTATATTCTGGCAAATGGTAATCGAGAAGCTGCCGAAAGATTTTTAGAGTTTGCTGAGTATGCTTTTTCCCAATTGGCGACAACTCCTAATATGGGGAAGGTTGTGGACTTGCCTCTATCTGATATAGGAAAAGTCCGACAGTGGCGAATTAAAAACTTTAGGGACTATTGGATTTTTTACAAAGTTCAAGAAGAAAAGGTGGAGGTTATACGGGTTTTGCATGGAGCGAGAGATTTAGAGAATATTTTGCCTTTCTTAGAAGAAGTTTAATTCTATTGGGTAGTTTATATTGAAGGGAATCGCCAAATTTCCCACTGCCGATAGGCTAAATCTGTTAGATATCCTTTCCTTGAAATTTTGAGGTTTTTCTTTTTTCTGGTTTCTCGACTGAGTTTGATTTTTTCCCCGTTTTTAATCTTTTTTTGTAAATAATTTCTAAAGATTTCGGATATTCCCAATATAAATATAAAAATTTGGTCAAAGCAAAATGAACCTTCTTTCTGATAGCTTCACCAGATATTCAATCATTTGTCAAGAAAGATTGTTTCTCGATGGAAGCGCAAGAATTCAGGATTAGGTTGAAATTTCTCTGGTAAACGAAGTTGTTTACCAGCATAGTTAACGAAATTGTTTTCTAATGTTTCTTCAGGTAAAAACTCTTGGAGATAAGAACTTAAAACCAATTTATAATTTTCATCGAATGTAATTAGTCCTTGATCGAATGCGACATCGTGCGTACGAGCAAGGCATAAGCCATTTTGAGGATTGAGACGGTGTTCTGACTGCTTATGCCAAGGAATTATATGGCTTGCGATGAGTAGTGTTGGGATTGGATTGCCAGTAACACAGCAACGATTTCCATACGAAGATAAGACCATTTGCCGAAAGAATTTTTGCCCGATCCTGATTTTTGTTGTAACCTGTATTTCTGTTACTTCGATGATTTGATTCGGAGAATTAGTTATGGAATTTAATTTGGAAATTTCAGTCTTTTGTTTAACCAAAGACTGATTAATTTGAGAGAACTCAGAGCCAACTAATTCTTGAAAATGCTCTTCACTTTCTGTGCCTAAATGTTCCCAGTTTGCAGTAAATTCTTCCCAGATTGAAAGATCCGCTTTACTAGCTCCGCTCAATCCTTTTATTCCGCGAGCTTGATGCACAGGATCTAGTGAAGCAAAATTAACGAGCTTCATTGCCAAACTACTAGGAGTCCTACCTATTTTTTTAGCTATTTCTATAATTATTGGTGTTTTTCGATCGAGTTTACCAAACGGTAACTTGCAATATAAATTCATTGCAATGATAAGCTCGTCTCTTGTCCAAGGTTTTCTAAGATTCATAAATTACTCAAGCTTTCAATCCAACAGTTTGTATTAATTTTGGAATCAACAACACTGACTAAAATAGTTTGCAAGCTAACTATTTTTCGATTTTGTTATTTTTTATTAGCCGATCGCCATGACTACCTCCTATAGAATGAAACACTAAATTTTTAGCAAAGGCTTACTAGGCAAGCTTTTGCCAAAATAAAGTAGTATGGATATATTATGGCGCGATCGCAATTTCAAACCCTCCAAAAATATCTCCGTCCTTACTGGAGTGACTTAGCTATTGGCACTGTTGCCCTTCTACTGGCAAACATGCTTGGCACATTTATCCCTTGGTTGATCAAGATATCCGTTGACGACCTTGGCAAAAATCAATCGATTGATTTTCGTCATTTACTGCAATATGTTTGGCTGATCATCGGCTTATCCTCACTCATGTGGGTGATTCGGATGGCATCCCGCGTCTGGATTTTTGGGATCGGGCGGAAAATAGAATATAGTCTCAAACAGGAAATTTTCGAGCATCTACTCAAGCTGCCACCCAGTTATTTTGCCAACAACTCCGCAGGGGAAACGATCAGCATCGTTACTAGCGATGTCGAGAATATCCGTCGCTTGATGGGCTTTGCCCTGCTCAGCATCATTAACTCGGTCTTTGTTTACGGTCTAACGCTACCTGCAATGATCGCGATTGATCCCTTGTTAACCTTGCTATCAATCTCGGTATATCCGATCATGCTAGCGATCGTCCAGAGATTTAGCGGTCAATTGCGTGACGAACAGCTTCAGGTTCAGGAGGAATTATCACAGGTAAGCACGCTTTTGCAAGAAGACCTCAACGGCATGGCTCTCATCAAGACCTATGCCCAAGAGCAAAGCGAACGCGATGCTTTTGGCAAACTTAATGATCGCCTCCTAGATGCCAATCTCAAAATGGCTCGTAGCCGCAATATTTTATTTCCGTTATTGGGTGGTATTGCCAGCATTAGTTTTTTAGTACTAATTTGGTTTGGTGGCGAAAAGTTAGCCAATCCAGCCAATACAACCTTTAAAATTGGTGATTTACTGACCCTAATCATCTATGTCGAGCGATTGATTTTCCCAACGGCAATTTTAGGATTTGTGATGGTCACCTATCAAAGGGGAATCGTCAGTATCAATCGGATTCAGGGAATTCTGGAAATACCTCCTGCTATTACCGATGCCCCCGATGCGATCGCCTTAAGCAAATCAAAGGTCACAGGCAAAATTGAAGCACGAGATCTCACCTTTACCTACAAAGGTTGTCTTCAACCTGCCCTCAGTCATGTTAGTTTCACGATTTATCCGAGCGAAACCGTTGCCATCTTAGGAACGGTTGGTTCGGGAAAATCTACGCTTGCTAGTGCCTTGATGCGCCTAGTAGAAACACCTGCCGATCGCATTTTTATCGATGGCATCGACATTACTAAAATGAGAATTGAAGATCTGCGGGCAATTATCTCCTTTGTTCCGCAGGATAGCTTCCTCTTTAGTGCGACGATGCGTGACAACATTCGTTATGGCAAGCCCCAAGCTTTCGATCATGAAGTAGAAGATTTCGCCAATAAAGCCCGCATCGAGCAAGAAATTCTCAAGTTTCCCAAGCAATATGATACCCTTGTCGGCGAACGGGGCATTACCCTATCAGGTGGGCAGCGGCAGCGTACGGCTTTAGCGAGAGCTTTACTCGTCGATACACCAATTTTAGTCTTGGATGATGCGCTTTCTAGTGTGGACAATCAAACTGCCACAAGCATTTTGGGAAATCTACCCCAAAATAAAACGGTGTTATTTATCACCCACAACCTATCAGCAGCTTCAACCTGCGATCGCATTATTCTTATGGATGCAGGCAAAATCGCACAAGTAGGAACCCATAATGAATTACTGGCTGAGTCCCATCTTT
>NZ_LIRE01000244.1 GCF_001402795.1 Pseudanabaena sp. 'Roaring Creek' | reverse complement strand
CGGCGCAGGCACAGCCTGCGCTACAGCTTTTGGTTTTTATATTTAATTGTACCCAGCTACTTATACCGAATTACTTACTAAGTAGCTAGGCATAATTAAAAACCAAACCCAGAGAGCATACCGCCCGCTGCGCGGGCGGTATGCTCTTCTGGGTTTTAAGTTTACTTATGTCTAGCTACTTAGGATAATCATAAATTTCAAACTACTGGCAAAATTTTTATGAAATCCCCCAATTGGCTATCACAACGTGCCGTTCAGAAGAAAGAAGCGATCGCTTTGAGCTTCAGAGACGGGGTTAATTTAACGGCAAGCACTTGGACATACGCCCAATTAGAGGAGGAAGTCAAACTATGGGTAGCCCAACTGCAAGCATGGGGAATTAGATCGGGCGATCGCGTTGGTCTATTACTCGCAAACCAGCCTCGATATATTAAGCTCGTTCATGCCATGACTAGATGTGAAGCCGTGGCAGTCTTTCTCAATATTCGGCTGACGGCTAAAGAAATAAGCTGGCAAATAGAAGATAGTCAGGTCAGCTATTTGCTATATGACCAATTTACGCGATCGACTATTCAAGAATTTAAGAATTTAGAATTTGAGAATCTCGTTCAAGTTAGATATTTAGACATCTCAGAAATAGACTACTCATCCCTAAATTCTCTATTTAGAGATCCTTGCAATCCATCAGAAAAGAGACAGTTTGGCAGTGAAAGTATCAATCTGGAAAATCTCCAAGGAATTTTTTATACTTCTGGAACGACGGGTAAACCCAAGGGCGTACCATTAACCTATGGCAATCACTTCCATAGCGCGATCGCTTCTGCCTTAAATCTAGGATTGCAGTCCGATGATAACTGGTTGCTATGTATGCCCATGTTTCATGTGGGGGGATTAGCGATCGTCTGGCGAAGCGCCATCTACGGAACTAGGTTAACGCTATTACCAAAATTCGACGAGAGGGAGGTACTAGAAGCGATCGCTTCCGAACGGGTAACACTTATTTCTCTAGTGCCAACCATGCTCACAAGGCTATTAGAGCATTCTCTTTGGCAAAATTTACAACAACTGCGCGGCATTTTGTTGGGTGGCGCACCTGCAAGTCCCGAACTCATAACTCGCTGCCAGCAATTAAATTTACCGATTATGCCCACCTATGGCATGACCGAAACTGCCTCGCAAATCACCACTCTCCGCACCGAGGAAGTCGCGCTCAAGCAGGGATCTTCAGGGCTGACGCTATTGGGCAATAGTCTGCGGATAGTCGATATCGATAACGCTCAACGCGAACTTCCCTCTGGCGAAATTGGACAAATTTTAGTTCAAGGGGCAAGTGTTATGTCGGGATATCTACAGGCAGATCGCCAGCAAGATCAATCTCAAGGGATTGCCGATGGATGGTTACATACAGGTGATATGGGCTATCTCGATAGGGATGGATATCTATATATTGTCAGCCGTCGTTCCGATCTAATTATCAGTGGTGGCGAAAATATTTATCCGACAGAGATCGAGGCAATTTTATTATCTCATCCTGCGATCGCTGAAGCCTGCGTGGTGGGTATAGTAGATCGTGAATGGGGGGAATTTGTCGCGGCTATATTAGTCACTAATCACAATAGCCATCAACTGACATTAACAGAAATCAGGGATTTTTGTGAACAGAAATCTCTGGCACGATATAAACTACCTAAAGAAATTTATGTTTGGAAATCTTTGCCAAAAAATGCATCGGGGAAATTACTACGCCAGCAAATTCGCAACCAAATAAATATCCAGATAAATATCTAGATATTTATCTGGATATTTATCTAGATTACTACTATAGAAATCCTGATTTTTTGATCGTAGATTTTACTCAAAAATGTCATCCTACCGCAAAAATTATGTGCCCACAAAGGGATTTAGATTAATTTTTGGATTGCAATATTTATGATTTTATATAGCAAAAACTATTGTTATGTAAGTGGACTTAATTAAGTATAAAACCCTAAAACCTGCGGCGCAGGTTTTGGTGCTGGTTTTTGATTACGCCCATTTAATTAATTACATTAGTCTAATTAAAGGGTAAAGCTTATGGAGTTTTACTGAATCTGGCAATATTGATAAAGGGCTGTAAGCTTTTATTTAGGCTTTGAATTCATTTATGATTCATCACCAAGAAGGCATACAAATTATAGTAATATTTATGACCAGAACAATTATTTCCTGTAATATAAAAACAGGTAATTAAGTGCCTCAGCACAATTAAAATCCAGATCTAAAACCTTCGGTGCACGCGCAGCGTAAGCCGTAGTCTTTGGGGTTTCATATTTAATTAAGCCCACTTACTTACAAGTAGATAATAGTTATTTCTACTTGTTTCTAATTTGGTATTACCTAATTATTGAATGTTTTTCAGTATTTCCGATCACC
>NZ_LIRE01000243.1 GCF_001402795.1 Pseudanabaena sp. 'Roaring Creek' | reverse complement strand
TGTAAGCTAGCTGAGCGAAGTCGAAGCTGTAGTTTTTATTTGAATTATCTATAATTGGTAATTGGGGATTGGTAATTGGGGATGGGCGATTGGCGGTTAGCTTTTAGCCATTAGCTTTTAGCCATTAGCTATTTAAAATGGGAATTGGGGTTTCATTATCATTATTTAGATGTGACTGTTGATTCTCAATCACCAATCACCAATTACCAAAAAGCTAACAGCTAACAGCTAACAGCCAACAGCTAATCGCTAACAGCCAAAATCCCTACAATTCTCCAAATCCCTTTTTCTTTTTCTTCTTTTTGCCATAGGCAGGATTTCCCGATGGGGCTTGGTTGCCCATACCGCCCATGCCAGGGAAACCGCCGCCACCCATATTGGGCATTCCAGGGAAGTTTGGCATCTTGCCCTGTCCCATTTGCTGCATGAGCGATCGCATTTTTTGGAAATCAGCAACGAGCTTAGTCACATCCTGAAGTTTGTAACCCGCACCATTGGCAATCCGTTGTTTGCGGCTGGGACTTTTGGCGATGAGGTCAGGATCCTTGCGTTCTTGTTTTGTCATCGAAGAGATCATCGACTCACAGCGTTTGAGTTGCTTTTCGGCTTCTTGGATTTGTGCATCGTTGATTTTCATTCCTGGAAGCATCTTCAACATTCCCCCAAAAGAACCCATGTTTTTCATCATGCGAGTATTTTTGAGGAAGTCGTCAAAGTCAAACTGAGCTTTCAGGATCTTTTCTTGGAGATTTGCTGCGTCTGTGAAATCAATTTCTTCCTGAGCTTTCTCAACCAGAGTCAGTACGTCGCCCATGCCCAAAATCCGTGAAGCCATCCGTTCGGGATAGAAGGGTTGTAATGCTTCGACCTTTTCGCCGACACCGATAAATTTAATGGGCTGTCCCGAAATCTGCCGCACCGATAGCGCTGCACCACCGCGAGTATCGCCATCCATCTTGGTCAAGATTGCGCCTGTAATCCCAATCTCATCATGGAAGGTGCGTGTCAGTGTTGCCGCTTCTTGTCCTGTCATCGCATCGACGACTAGAAGTACCTCATCGGGCTTAATCGTATCTTTAACACGCTTGAGTTCATCCATCATGTCGCGATCGATCTGCAAGCGTCCCGCCGTATCGATGATGACGGTATTAACGCCTAACTCCTTCGCCTTTGCCAAACCTTGACGGGCAATCTCGACAGGATCGGCATCGGCTCCCATTTCAAAGACTGGCACGTTGATTTGTTTGCCGAGGGTAAGCAACTGATCGATCGCGGCGGGACGATATACGTCAGTGGCTACGAGTAAAGTCGTGCGATCGAGTTTGCGTAAATGTAAAGCTAATTTGGCGGTAGCAGTCGTTTTACCCGTACCCTGCAAACCTGCCATCAAAATTACTGTGGGGGCGTTGCTTGCCTCGGCAAGCGGTACATTTGCCTCGCCCATCGTCCTGACCAATTCGTCATAAACGATCTTGATAAATTGCTGATCGGGGCGCACACCTGCGATCACATCAGCCCCTTGAGCCTGTTTGGAGATTTCTTCGACAAATTCTTTGACAACCTGTAGGTTGACATCTGCCTCTAAGAGCGCCCTGCGTACCTCACGAATCGCGCCCTGTATATTGGATTCAGAGATTTTGTCCTGTCCGCGTAATTTTTTCCAAGCCGCCTCAAATTTATCGGCGATTTCATCAAACATATCTAAATTTTGCTTTTGCTGTTGGTTCTACTTACTAATTTACAGTTACAGCCACTACATTGATCGCGATCGGAGAAAATTGGCAGATAACTTTAACTGCAAAAATCAATAAAAAGATTGCTAGCAAATGTTACGCAATAGGTTTGCTCCTAAAAGATAAGCATAAAGACTAGATGGACAAAAATTAAACTCTACTCCTTTGTATTGGATATTTGTGTCTGAAATAGTTTGACTAGTCACCAAAATTGGTTGAGATATATTGGGATGCTTATTCACAAATTCAACACAATTATCAAGCTCCGCGATTGTTCTATAGGGGCGATCGCTCCATTTAACTTCAACAATCCAAGAGGGTAATTGATTAGCCTTATCTAAATGAACGATATCAACTTCTCCCGATTTCCATCGCGCATAATAAAGTTCCGTAATTTCGCTGTGTCGCCATTGACTAAAAATTGCTGTTTCAGTCATCGATCCCATAGCTTCGGAATTCGCATCAATTTGTCCAAATAATGCAGCTCTCATGGATGGATTGGTTAAGTAAACCTTGAAACACATCGCTCTTTTAAATCTCTTTGCATTGTTATCTATGCGCTCAACTCGTCGAATTAGGAACGCAGCTTCAAGGTATTCGAGATAGCGCTTAATCGTATTTTTAGCAACACCAGAGGATTTAGATAATCCATCTAAACTTACCTCATTTCCAGAGTTGTAAGCTAAGGTTGTAAAAAGCCTGTTTAATTCTTGAATGTCGTTAATACCGTAAAGACTGGGGAGATCTCGGAGTAACACCTTGTCGATAATGTCACTTTTGATGTACTGACTAGGGTTTTGCCTGATAGTTTCCGAAAAGACTGCCTCTGGATATCCACCAAAGTTCAGGTAGTTTATAAATTCTTCATTAAGAGTAGTAATATTTAGGGCAGAATAATTTATGGCTGAAGCCCCATAAATATTTGATTCTAACTCTTTTATAAGTTCTGCTTCTCGCCCAATAAACATTAAGTATTCAGCAAAAGTTAGTGGTGGTAGAACATAATCGCTAAAGCGCCCAGCACCAGACTCATGGCTCTTTAGTCTTAATGCTGCCGCAGCAGAACCCGTAACAATAAAGCGATAGTCTGCATACGAGTCCACGAGAGATTTAAGATGTACTTCCCAATCACGTAAATACTGGATTTCGTCAAAGAAGATAAACAGTTTGGCATTGCGCTTATGATCAAATAATTTCTGGAAATAATTGAGTATCCTTTCTAAATGCAGTCCAGTATAGATTGGAGTTTCAAGGGAAATGTATAAAATATTTGTTGCTTCTATCCCAGAGTCTAAGAGTGCGCGAATGGTATGATAAACCATAACGGTTTTACCAACACGCCTTGGTCCCATTAAAACGATCGCTCGACGAACATTTGCATCCAAAATATTTTCATAAAAAGTCTCGAAGTACTTACGTCGAGGTGTAGTTTCGTAAGTTATTTTTCCTTCTTTGCCCTGTTCCCACCAAGGGTTATCAAACCGAAGTCGAGACAAAATATCTGCTTCTGAAATTTCAAGCATAGATTTTAAATAAGATTAGCCAACTAATCTTATTTTATCTTGGTTTTACAATTAAGGTCAATCAACTAATCTTGTTTTTGTTTTGTAGGAGTAGCGATCGTCATATCCAGATATCGAATTTCATCGCAAGCATTACCAATTCTAAAATTTAAGCTAAAATCATCATATTAAGCGGTGAGTCTCCAAGCCATGATCCAAGCTTTAGCTAAATCTGATAACGAACATATTGTTAGGCAATTTGTAACGTGGGAGCAGTTCCAAGCATTGGAATCTGCATTTGCAGATATTGATGGTGTGCGCCTGATTTATTGTGAGGGAGTTTTAGAAATTGTGGGTATTGGACGACCTGATAAAATGATCCGTTACAAATAGGTTGTTTTTTATGGATTCAGAAGCTCAACAATTTGGGCATGTTTGCATTTTACTTGAAAAGAATATTTTTGAGATGCTAAGGTTTATAAAATTTAGACAACTCAAATACATTTAACGAAAATGAATCAAGATAAAAAATCAATTAATAACCATATAGAAGAATATCTAGACTACTATTGTTCAATTAAATTAACAAGATTTGCCGTTTTGCTAAAAGGTCAATGGGGATCTGGAAAGACTTGGTTTATTAAGCAATACTACAAAAACTACAAAAAGAATAACCCTATAGAAATAGATATATGGAAAGATCCTGTAGATTTAATCTTGCTAGGTGAGCTTTTGCATAAAGTCAATTTTTTGGGTAAAGCTTGGCGTTATTTTTTTAGAAAAGAGCAGATATCATCTAAAAAATTTCTATATGTTAGTCTTTATGGACTAGATACGCTTTCTTCAATAGATGAAGCCATATTTCAAGAGTTACATCCATTATGGGGTTCTGAGCAAGTTAGGATAGCAGGTAATATTATCAAGGGATTTTTGAATGGCTCTCTTAAAATAGATCTAAATGGCACTGGAAAAGATATAGCATCATGGAATATTAAAATACCAGATCTTACTAGAAAATCAAAAAATTCTAACAAGAAAGAAACTAACAAAAGGGTTTTAATTTTCGATGATTTAGAACGTTGTAGTATCAATATTTCTGATTTACTGGGCTACATCAACCAATTTGTAGAACATCAAAATCTAAAGATAATTATCCTTGCAGATGAAAGTAAGATTTCTGACGACAAAGATTATTTAAATTTTAAGGAGAAATTAGTAGGCAAAACTTTTAATATATTACCAGATTTTGAGAATGCATTAAAAAGCTTTGCATCTGAACTGGAAGAACCAATTATTGAAAAGGTTTTGTGTGAACATATAGATTTTATAAAAGATTTATATTCTACTAAAGCAAATCGAGAAAATCTAAGAACTTTAAGGAATATGGTTTTAGATTTAAAGAGAATTTTTGTACACTTCCCTCAAAAAGCCAAAGAGAATCCAGAGATATTAAAAGATGTATTAAAATTTTTAGTACTATTTTCCACTGAAATTAGCACGGTAAAAATAAAATCTGGTGATATTGTTGGATTGGTCAATGAGTATGGACATCTACGTGCAAAATTATCATTAAAAGCAACAGATAATTCTTTGTCTTCAAATAAATCAGATAAAATAGATAAAGATGGTAATGTAAAAACTCTCAAAGACACTGTTAAAGAGAACTATGATTTATACTTTAAATTTGATTTAGATATGGTTTTCCCACCTAAAGAATGGTGGGAGAAATTTTTTGATAAAGGCTTGATTGATTCAGAAGAACTAACTGTAAATATATTAAGCAAATATTTTCCAGATGATAAGGACATACCTAACTGGAGAAAGTTATATTACTGGAGAAAACTTTCTGATGAAAAATTTGCAAGTTTATTGAAAGAAGTTGAATTAGAGTATCAAGAAAGAGGTTTTAATGATATTGGGGAAGTAAAGCACATATTTGGGATTTTCTTAGATCTTTCAGACTCAGGGCTTATTAACAAGAATAAAAAAGAACTTTTATCTAGTGCAAAAGATTATATTGATTATTTAAATAATATTAATAAAGTTCCTCCTTCTCAAACATCAATACTTTATGACAAGTTTCAGGACAACTATAATAATACTGTTTTTGCCAGTTTTAATTCGATTGAATTTCAAGAGCTTTCCTCTTATGTGGATTCCATTCAAGAATTAGTAAGAATTAAACAATTGCCAGATGACGCAAAAAAATTGATAGATATTATGATTAGTGATCAACGTAAGTTTTATCAAATGATTTGTCTGAATAATGATGTAGATTCAGAATACTGTGCAGTACCAATATTTAATCAAATAGATATAAATTATTTTACAAGTAAATTATTCTCCATGCCTCCTGATGATCAGAGGTTTGTTCTTTTCACGTTAAAAGAACGTTATAAAATCATAAATAAAAACAATAAAGATTTGCTTAGTGAAATTGTATGGCTAAAGAAATTGCAAGAATGTTTTACAAAGGAGTCTGGATTAAAACAAGGTAAGCCTAGTGGATATCGTTTAAAAAAATTAAATGATGACTATTTGGATTCAATAATCAAAAATCTAGAGATAGAACAAACAAAATATGCTAAGCCACACTAATCGAATAACTATTCATCCAGACATTTGCAACGGTAGACCAATTATCGCCAACACTCGAATTACCGTGCAAACAGTCATGGAGTTTTTGGGCACAGGTGACTCTATCGAAGAAGTGCTTGAAGAAGATCCATCTCTAAAAAGAGAAGATATTTATGCCTGTATGCAATTCGCAGCAAAACTGATAGCAAATCACTACGAAGTGAGAAAAGTTGTATGAATGGATTTTAGGCGATCGCAGATTGTTGAGATTGATTTGAGGCGATCGCTTTTTGATGGGTTGGGTTGAGGCGATCGCTTTTTTGCTGGAATTTAGGTGGTCTCGGGGTGTTGAGGTTGAGTTAGGGGCGATCGCAGGTTACTTGGAATTGGATACGTGATAAATTTGTTAATATTTAGTAACTAACCGCGAAAAGTTATGACAAAGGTAGAGCTAATCGAAAAGCAAATCGCTGATCTTGACTATGACTCATTTGCACAATTGCGTGAATGGTTTATTGAATTTGATCAAGCGATTTGGGATAAAAAACTCGAATCAGATTCTAATTCTGGCAAACTTGACTTCCTGATCAATGCTGCACTTGTTGAACATCAATCAGGGGAAACGATAGATCTGTGAAACATAAAACAGCATCCAGCTTTTGGAAGTATTACGAGAATCTACCAACAGATATTTGCGACCTTGCTAATAAAAACTTTCAGCTATTGAAAGATAATCCTTCGCATCCATCCTTGCAGTTTAAAAAAGTTGGGAAGGTATAGTCTGTAAGAGTTGGATCTAATTACCGAGCGATCGCTACCCAGATTGAAGAGGGATATTTATGGATTTGGATAGGTACTCATGCTGAATATGATAAATTGCTGAGATAGGTGCTAAATATGTTAACAAATTCAGTAAAACTTCTAGATGTCGTAGCTCTAACTATCGATCTTCCCCAAGATAATTTATGGCGTGGACAGGTTGGTACAGTGGTTGAAATACTTGCCAATGGTCAAGCTTTTGAAGTCGAATTTAGCGATCGCAATTGAGTTGAGAGGCGATCCTCGTATTCACTGCAATTATAGAAACTGGTATAATCCAAGAATCAGTTTTAGCAAATTCGAGCCATGTTGTTTGATTGGGATGAGGAAAAAGCCAAAAGCAATCTTGCTAAACATGGAATCTCTTTCGATGAAGCCACTTCTGTATTTGACGATCCCTTATTTTTAACCTTTTCCGATCCAGAACACTCACTTCAAGAACAACGTTTTCTTATTATGGGAGAATCAGCCCGAGGAAGATTACTAGTTGTTTCTTACACTGATCGCAAAGATATCACACGTCTAATTAGCGCCCGTACCGCTACTCGCAAAGAACGTAAAGCATATGAATCAGAACTTTGAAATGGAAGATGATTTACGCCCCGAATACGACTTTACTCAACTCACTGTTGTTGCTCGTGGGCAAGGTAGGAAGCGATTGCCAATCACTGTGCAACTAGATCCCGATGTTGCAAAACTTTTCCCAGATTCAGGCGCAGTTAATGAAGGCTTGCGCTTATTAATGAGACTGATTAAACAATCTCCAACTCAATCAAGTGATCAATCTTTGACTATATCTAACAATTCATAGATAGTGATTTTCATATTTTAGGCGATCTCCTCTTGATAGGCTATGTATTAGGCGATCGCAGATTGTTGAGATTAAGTTAGGGGCGATCGCTTTTTGATGGGTTGGAATTTAGGCGATCGCGGGGTGTTGAGGTTGAGTTAGGGGCAATCGCCTTATCTAAAAAAAACGATGCTAATATGAACTTAATCTACTCTGTATGGAGTCAACTGTATGGCTAATATCACTTACGATGAAATTTTTGGAGCAGTATTAACCCTGCCACCTCTGTATAGAGCGATGCTTGCCGAACATCTCCTTAACAGTCTTGACGCAGTTGATCCTCAAATTGAATTAGCTTGGGGTGCAGAAATAACGAATCGCATAGAGGCGATCGACACAGGTAAAGTCGCATTAGTACCAGCAGATCAAGTATTGCAGAAACTAAGAAATCGATAATGGTGCTTGAATTTGATCCTAATGCACAATCAGAACTTAATGAGCGCATCCAAGTTTTAGCTGTAATGCATTTGCAGCGCGAACCACGATATTGGATAAACAGAATTCAAGAGTGATGATAATAAAGTTGTTGAAATACTTGCAGATGGTCAAGCCTTTGAAGTCGAATTTAGCGATCGCAATGGTCGCACATATGAATCTCTAGGATTAACTCCAGAAGAATTTATGATCCTACGTTTCGAGCCAATATTACCTAATTCAAAAGCTCAACTAATTACTGTATGAGCGCTTTTTGATAGGTTGTGATTTAGGCGATCACGGGGTGTTGAGGTTGATTAGAGGGCGATTTTTGATGGGTTGAGTTTTAGGCGATGCAAGTTAGAATGCTATAAGTACCTGTAATTAGGACTATAAAATCATGTCAACACAACAAGTCACCTTTCAAGAATGCAACACCCACTTCGCACAAATTTTTGAACGAGTATTAAAAAATCACGAAGTCATTTCAGTTTATAAAGAGCCAGAGCAGGGCATCGTCATACTAGACGCAAAAGAATATAGCAGTCTAGTCGAAACCTTGTACTTACTAAGCAACCAAGCCAATCGCGATCGCTTATATCAAGGCATCTTGCAACATCAACAAGCTCAAGTAAAAGAAGAAGAACAAGGTTTGACCATAGAACAACGCCTTGATTTTCTCAAATTACCGATCGCTGAACGTAGACAAATACTCGAAAGTCAAGCGGAGGAAATGATTACCCACTATCAACAAGAAACTGATTGGAAGGAATTAATGGCAGGTGACATCATTGACTACTAATTCTGAGATACCCAGACGTGGAGAAATTTGGCTCGTTAACTTTGATCCTACAGTTGGCGCTGAAATCAAAAAAATCCGTCCTGCTATTGTCATTAGCTCAGACGCAGCAGGAAAATTACCGATTAAACTTGTTGCACCAATTACAGATTGGAAACCATATTTTGCTTAAAACTTTTGGCACGTTAAAATAGAAGCAGACACAGAAATTGGACTCACAAAGGCTTCTGCAATTGATGCTCTTCAGCTTAGGGGTATGGACTTGCAAAGATTTATTCGCAAACTTGGCAATATATCCGATGCTAAGATGACAGAAATAACGGCTTCTATTTTCACTATTATTGAATACGAAATTTAGCAAAATTAAAGCGATCGCGGGTTGTAGAGATTGAGTTGGGGCGATTTCGCTATCTCATCTACAATATTGACAAATAAGTTATGATCATTTTAATTGCTCTAGGTAATTGATTATGGAATGGGAAGAAGTTTGTGAGAATAAACAGCTACAGGATCTACCCTTCAAAATTGAGTTAAACAAGTGGGGGCAAATCGTCATGAGTCCAGTCAAAATCAAACATTCTTTTCATCAAGGAAGAATCCAACGTCTATTGGAATCTTTATTAAGTAACGGAGAAGTGATGCCAGAATGCGCGATCGATACTACAGATGGAGTTAAGGTTGCTGATGTGGTGTGGTGTTCGGAAGCAAGATTTGACAAAATCCAAGATGAAGTCTCAGCATCTATTGCCCCAGAAATTTGCATAGAAGTTAAATCCATTGGCAATACTTTAGGGGAAATGGAGTTCAAGAAAAAGCTTTATTTTGAAGCCCAAGCTCTTGAAGTATGGCTATGCAATGAGCAAGGTAAAATTAGATTTTATAACGAGCAAGGGGAATTAGATCAATCCTTATTAGTCCCTGATTTTCCGAAGCAAATAAAACGGTAATTTATTTTTTGTTTTTAATGAGTGATATTTAGGGCGATCGCAGATTGTTGAGATTGATTTGAGGCGATCGCTTATTTCCAAAAATCAATACCTCAAACTATTTCCTATTGACTGCGTTCTAGCAATGCGACCCAGAGACGACGGGAACCAATTTGAGAACTATAAAATAGCAAATCGATTAACAATTTTAAGGCTAGTCGCTGAATCGCATCGGGTTTAGCCTGTTCCTCCTCTGCCATGCGTTCTTGATACAGACTATTAAAGCGATCTAGATAATCGCCAAGAATCGCCTCGCGGTAGGGAGGATGTTTGAGAGCAGTACATTTCTCTAATTGAGCGACCGCATTACGAATAGCAAACTGCTGCTGCGCTGCTAAGGTACAACTGATTAAAGTCATTGCCCTTGCCTCATCAACATCTAATTTCTTGCGCCCTTTCCCCTTGCGTAAGGGGCTAGCCTGACGTAACCGCCATAGAGTAATGCGATCGCTTAAAATCTCCTCCAAACCCAGCTTTTCCGCAACCGCCAGCATTTCATCGGAGCCAATCCCCGTAAGTGCCTCCAAGGACAGCAGCACCAAATCTAGATGCGCTTTAATTGCCTGTAACTGAGGCAATTCTGGATCTTCAAAAGAAGGAGCAGGTTGGGTCATGAGTCAGAACTGGATTTAATTTGCGGTAAAGGAGGCAAGGGCAAAGGGCGATGTTTACCTCTTGAGTTCTCAGCAAGGGCTTTCGGTACATTATCAAGCAAAGTAATATCGCCTAATTTACTGCTTAACTTGTCGCTTGCTAGATCGATCGCTTCCCCACGAGAAGCACTCCTTGCCCTGCCTTGAGTTGCCCAAGCTTGCATGAAACTAATCTGTTCTCTCGCTGTACTTGCTAGGGGATAGGTTTCCTTGATAGCGCCTAAAATATCCTCAGTACTAACGTCACGCTGTTCGTGGAAAGCGCGATACATCCCTTCAACGATCGCCTGTTCTATTTCCGCACCGCTAAATTCCTTAGAGATAGCAGCCATGCGATCGATATCAAAACTAGGTAACTCGGTCGGACGAAAACGCTTTAAGTGGAGTAAAAAGATTTCTTTCCGTTCTTCATAGGTGGGCAAGTTAATAAAGAAGAGTTCGTCAAACCTTCCCTTTCGCAATAACTCAGGGGGCAAGGCATGGATGTTATTTGCCGTTGCTACCACAAATACTGGGCTGGACTTCTCTTGCATCCAAGTTAATAGGGTTCCTAAGACCCGTTGACTGGTTCCCGAATCGCCTACACTATTCGCAATTCCGCCAAAGGCTTTGTCAATTTCGTCAATCCAGAGAATGCAAGGTGCTAGGGCTTCGGCAAGCTGGATCGTTTGGCGCGTGCGGCTCTCTGACTGTCCCACTAAGCTGCCAAATAGGCGACCAACATCCAATCGCAATAGGGGTAATCGCCAAAGATTGGCGATCGCTTTGGCACAGAGACTTTTTCCTGTTCCCTGAATCCCCAACAATAAAACTCCTCTGGGATTGGGTAAACCAAACGCTCTCGCTTCATCGGAAAAAGCCTGCTGTCGTTGCATTAACCAAAGTTTGAAATTGTCTAAACCGCCAATGCTATCTAAGGTCTCATTGGGAGTAAAGAACTCTAAGAATTCCGTTTGTCTGATGCGTTTTTGTTTCTCAACTAAAACGCGATCGATATCCGATTCGTTCACAAAATGCTTTTGAACGATCGACTTAGAGAGCGTATGACAGATGCGATCGCGGGTCATGCCCATACAGGCTTTAATCAACTGTTCGAGACTATTACCCTCCATTCGTAACTGTTCGGGGGGAATCATCTGCTCGATAATATGACGGATCTCCGTCGTTTCGGGTAATGGAAAATAAAGAACCGCGATCTGTTCTTCGAGTTCCGAAGGCATCTCTAATAATGGACTCAACAGAATTAGGGTTTTACGCGAGTTCCGAAAACTGCGATAAAGATTGCGAAGTTGACGCACCAAAATCTCATCTAGTCTTGGCGAAGCCAAACGCCGATGTAAATCTCGAAATACATAAATAGTTGCCGTTTGGCGATCGCTATTCTCCACCACTTGGAGAGCTTGCAGCAAATTATTTTTACCTTCCTGATTATGCTCGAACCCACGCACGAGATCGTAATAAAGCATCTGACGGGGTGGCCCACATTCCTGCGCGACCTGAGCGATCGCCTTTTCCGCACGCTCTTCCTCCCATGTCACGACATAAATAATCGGACATTTTGCGCGGATCAATAGACTAAGTTCTTCTTTAAAGTTGAGAGATTTCATGCAGGGATGCCTTGGATTTCTAAAAACTCGCTGGGTGATATTGGCAAGCGGTTTTTCACAGATAATTTGACGGATAATTTCACAAATAATTTTAGAAGAAATCGTCGTTTGCTAACTGTCGATTTGGAGTTGGCAGCGATCTTAAATAGCTGAGAAATTGTAGTAGCTCGTCGTTACTTAATTGCTGCCGTGACTTTTTATCAAAAGTTCGTACTAAATAATCGCGCCCTTGGGCTTTTGTCCAGTTTAGACGCTCCATCTCCACATCGATTTTAGAGATCGGATCGGATAGATCGATTGGTTCGGGCGCGATCTGCGGTGCTGAAGACTTGATCGTCGTAGGATTAGTCGTAGGATTAGACGAACGAGATGTTGTTACGGTTTCGCTAGGAGTTTCATGAGGTGACGATAGGGCGTTAGGTGCTGGTTCGCTCGGCGTATAGTAAACATGCTCTTCGGGGATATATTCGCTTGTCCCATAGTTACTTGATGAATAGTTTAAAGTCGGTTCTGTTTGAATGGTTTGCATCGTATGGGTTAACTGGGGATTAGCATTACGCTCGGAAAGGTTTCCCGCACTACCTAGGGCATTAAAATTAGCTGATGGCAGAGAATTGACCGTTGCAGGATCCCGCGAAACTTGGGTGAGCATGGGCGATCCATAATTGCCATAGTTGTTATCAAATCCATTGTCAAAGGCAAGCCCCGCGATCGTCAGAGCCCGTTTAATAGCCCGATCCTCTGCTATTTCAAGATCGCTATCGACAGCCGTAGCAGTGCCCATAACTGCATCTCCTTCCGAGACGATCGCCCTAAAAGCATGAAGACCGTCAATTTTGGGGAGCATCTCAGTTTGAATGCGACCTTGAGGATATTGAGAACGAAACTGGGCAAACATAAATAAGTACGAAATCAATGTGGTTTAAGTAATTGGGGCAGGATCGAGGGTGTTTCACAAACCTAGATAACTTATTGAAGGGTTCTGTTTAGTAAAGCCTTAAAAGAATATCGGCATAGGCGATCGCGTGCAACATATCTCAAACCTCAGCTCTAAAAATTCTCTTAGTCTAGTAAGTATGGGCAGCGTTTCACGCCGCCCATACCTATTTAGTACCAACATTCGCTAAGGTTACTCTATACCCAGGAATCTTATCCTCATCGACTTCATCGATCTGATCGGGATCGAGGTACTCATTGGCATAGCGTAAATACACTTTCTCGCTGACAAATAGATCGAACAGATCGGGGTCGATGTGATTTTCTAACTTCATCTTACCGAGAATTTGGAGGCATTCAGTTAAAGTTTTACCCTGTTTATAGGGGCGATCTTTAGCGCTGAGGGCTTCAAAAATATCAGCAATTCCCATCATCCTCGCAGGCAGAGACATTTGCTCGCGCGTTAAGCCTCGCGGATAGCCTTTTCCATCCATTCTCTCATGGTGACCGCCAGCATATTCTGGTACGCGACGAAGATTGCGCGGATAGGGTAATTGTTCGAGCATCTCGATCGTAACCACAATATGATCGTTGATAATTTTGCGCTCTTCGGTAGTAAGGGTTCCCCTAGAAATATTGAGGTTGTACAGTTCGTTCTCAGTCAAGAAATTAGTTTCGACACCCATAGGATCGCTCCATCGATAGGTCGCAATGATTTGCAGCCTTTCTTTATATTCATTACTCATGAATTCGCCACCAATATTACAAATGCGAAGAAAATCTTGGTCGCTGGAATATTGAGCGAGTTTTTGCTTAAACGACTCCTCTAGAGCAGGAATAATGCTGAGATTGCCTGATTCGATCGCCGCAATTTTTTGATTAAGAAAACTAATTTCGGCATCACGTTTGAGGACTTCAAAGCGAGTATTAATTAAGTGAATGCGATCGAATATTGTTTCGAGTTTAGTTGCTTTATCGATTACATGTACTGGCGTGGTTACTTTACCGCAGTCATGGAGCAGTCCTGCAATTTTTAGTTCGTATCTTTCCTCATCGTCCAAACGGAAATTTTTGAAAATGCCGTAATCTGCTTTACAGGCGGCATCGGCAATCATCATGGTCAAGGTGGGGACTCGGCGACAGTGAGCGCCGTTGTAAGGCGATTTTTTGTCGATCGCCTCGGACATGAGATTAATAAACGATTCAAATAACTCGCGAAATTGACCGATTAGTTTGTTATTGGTTAAAGCGATCGCGGCTTGGGATGCTAAGGATTCGCCAATGCGCTGGGCAATCTTAGAAAATTCAATAATTTGACGATCATCTCCCTTGGCATTAATCAATTGCAAAACGCCAATCAATTCATTTTCATGATTGAGCATCGGCAAGGTCAAAAAAGACTGCGATCGATAGCCCGTCTTGGTATCAAAAGCTCTAGTTCCCGCAAAGTCGAACCCCTTGGCAGTATAGGCATCAGGAATATTAATCGTTTTTTTGTACAAAGCGGCATGGGCTGCCACCATCGTGTTATTGGGATTACCATCCGCGTCGTAGAGAGGTAAGGGATCGAAAGGGATCGGCTCTCCGAGTTGTGCGCCCATCATGATACCGAGAGAATCATTCATGATGATTTCAAATTGAAGATGCCGTTTGTCCTCTGTAGCTAGGTATAGCGTTCCACCATCAGCGTTTAAGATTGCCTTAGCCCCTTTTAAGATCATTTCTAGCAGCTTGGGCGTATTTTTTTCGGTCGAGAGCGCTATCCCGATCTCATTTAACTTTTCGATTAGTTCAAAGGATTCCGTTTTTGTTTCGCCCATATCCATTAGTTTGCATCTCTATTTATCAACAGCGTCTTGGTTTGGAAATATCATGAGGGAATTAATTTATTAACTTTTCTTGGGTTGATTCGGTTGAATAAATATTTTTGGTAGCGGAGGCAACCCAGTTTTTTCCCAGAACTGTTGAAATTGTTGAGGTTGAGCTAGCTTCCATCCAAACAATAAAATCGTAGCTAAAAATGTTGTTGCTAGACCAAATTTTATAAAATTGATTGCATTAAAGTATTTATACTTAGAGTATTTATACTTAGAGGTTTTGCGAGGACTGAATTTTTGACTTAAGTCTTGACGCTCTTCACCTAAATATGAAGATTTAGAGGAAGATTTAGAGGTTTCATTGGGTGAACTAATTGGTTGATGAGAGGACTGAAGAAGTGTTCGTTCTAATTGTTCCTGTACTTGCTCTTGTAATTGCTCCTGTAGCTGTTTGATGACGAGTTGCACAATTGGTGGTTCTTGATCGGTTCTAGACCATTGTCTAGCAACTGCTGAAGGAATAGCACAGAGGTTTTTAGACTCTAGCTTGGCAATGCGATCGCGTAAGGATATTTCATCAGAAATTAAAACTACACATTGTTGTGGATGAGCATTAGCAACTCCAGCGGCACTTCGAGCAACGTTCATCATCAATTTTGCCTTACGACTAAGATTTTGGGTAGCCCTAATCGCTAAATCGCTACGGTCAGAAGTTAAGGGGGTAGTTTTCCAGTTGAGTTTTGGGAGTAGTTTTTGAAATTGTTTAGCGGCAGATTCGTTACCTTCAATTTTGCCACTGGCGATATTTCTAATTTCTACTGCTACAACCTCTGGCAAAAGACATTCGCCCAATTTGGCGATCGACTGCCAAGTATGAGGATCGGTTTGAGTAATAATACTTGTTTCCACAAGCAATAGATAAGAAACGCTGTACATAGGCAAAACAAGGATTTTATTTTTAGATAGTGTCACTTATCTAAAAATTGAGTGAAATTGAGTGAAATAAAATAAGTAAAATCAAAATTTAAGCTTATTTGAGCAGACGAGAACCTTGCCAATTACCGAAATTATTTGTACTACCCCCAATCCCATAGCTACCGTAAAATTCTTTACAACCCTCACCAAAAACTATAATTCCCTTGCCCTGTTGCTTCGGCTGTTGATTGGGAGTTTCCTGCCAATCAAAGGAAAGAACATTGTTGTTCAGCCTACCAGTTAATTCACCGCTAATTTTACCGCGTTCAAAATTTGTATATTCGTATTTTCCCGAAACGAGGTTCTCTGCTTCTGACTGCAAGGTTACTTTGCCAAAGGACGTTTGCCAATCTCCACCGATCTTAGATTTACAGATGAGGTTGCTATCTGGAGTTGCTTCAGGGGCGGTCAGATACTGCAATCCAAACATTGCAACCATAATCACTCCGCCGACTCCTAAAGCTACAAAAAACCAAGCGGCTGAAACTTCCCATTCAAAGGTTTTGGCAGGGAGGTTGGTTTCCTGTGAGGTATGCTCTGGAGTGGTTTCGTTTGCCAATGACGATAGAGATTCCTCAGCGGGAGGTAAAGGCTGTGGCTGCTTGCTTTTACTAAACCAAAGTTTTTGCATAGTGTAGGACAATGGTTGTGTTGCCAATATCTAGTATTACATTGTCGCATGATGATAAAACTCGTGCCGATCGATCCGTTCAGCGATTATGCTTAGCAATGGTGTAAGTAGCTTTTAGGTAACTCCATGTCTCAACCTTCGGAAACTGATATCCAGCAGATTTTCGATCGCATTGCCCCATTGTACGATCGCTTTAACGATCTTCTGAGCTTAGGACAGCATCGCGTTTGGAAAAAGATGGCTCTGCGCTGGTGCGAACCGCGACAGGGGGAAAAATGGCTCGATCTTTGCTGTGGTTCTGGGGACATGACGACCTTACTAGCTCAACTAGTTGCGCCAAAGGGGCAGGCGATCGGCGTAGATTTTTCTAAACAACTATTAGCGATCGCCGCCGATAAGACCAATAACTACGCGCCCACAATTCAAAAATGTCTCACATGGCAAGAAGGGAATGTTTTGGAGCTACCTTTTGGCGATAATACCTTTGACGGAGCCACCCTCGCCTATGGGCTGCGCAATGTGACAAATATTCCTCAATGTTTAGCCGAATTGCACCGCGTTCTCAAACAGGGAGCAAAAGCTGCCATCTTAGACTTTCATCGCCCTAGCGATCGCCTAATGCAAAGCTTTCAAGATTTTTACTTAGAGCGAGTGGTCGTACCGATAGCCGATCGCTTTGCGATGACCGAGGAATATGCCTATATTGCCCCAAGTTTAGCGAGATTTCCCATCGGTACTGAGCAGGTAAAATTAGCCAAAGCCGCAGGATTTATGCAGGCAACCCACTATGCGATCGCCAATGGCATGATGGGAATATTAGTTTTGCAGAAAAAGCTTTAGGAATTTAAGGATGGGCGGCGCTAAGCGCCGCCCATCCTTAAATTCCTAAAATTCGATCGATTTGTGGTTTGCAGTCTATAGATTTATTTGCTTGGTTACAATTGATGAAGTACATCCTGCACACTAAACGAACACATCCTCTGGTTTTGATTTTTAACCCTGCCGAATTACGTAAGTAAGTGGGCTTAATTAAATATAAAACCCTAGAACCTGCGG
>NZ_LIRE01000242.1 GCF_001402795.1 Pseudanabaena sp. 'Roaring Creek' | reverse complement strand
ATTATACCAATTCACGAAAGTGTGACAACACTTTTATGAATTAAACACAAAACCCAGTAAGGTTTTGAGATTCCCAAAATGGCGTTGCCTTTCCCGTAAAGGATTAGAGGTTGCGGTGCTTTGCACCGCAACCTCTAATCCTTTACGGGAAAGGCAGTAGGACAATTTATGAAAAACTATATGATTGATTGCCCTAAAGCGGTATAATAATAAATCCTTGCTTCTATGTAAGTTCCTAGAAGCCAAATACTGACCGTAAGGAAAATATTAAATGACAGTTAAGCGTTTGTACGAAACCATGTATATCCTGCGTCCCGATCTTCCCGATCAGGAAGCCGATGCAGCGATCGCAAAATACCAAGACTTCTTAGTACAGCAAGAATCTGAAAATATCACGATTCAACACCGTGGTAGACGCAGATTAGCCTATGACATCAAGGGACACCGTGAAGGTATTTACATCCAAGTAAACTACTCTGCAACCCCTAAAACGATTGAAAGCCTAGAAAAATCCATGCGTCTTGCCGATGACGTGATTCGCTATCTAACGATTAAGTTAGATCCAGAAGCTATTGAAGAAGATGCTGAAGCAATTATTCCCGATGCTGAAGAACCAGTTGTTGTTGCTGCTGCCGAATAGTTAAACTATGGAGAAAATTACCCTTGATGTAATTTTCTCTCCAACAAAAAGATCCTCAATACAAAACCCAAAAATAGATTGGCGGCACTACGTGCCGCCAATCTATTTTTGGGTTTTAAAACTTATGTTGCTATATCAAAAAATTACAGGATGCCCCAGAAGTGCAATACACCTTGACCGCTAATTAGTTCGATCGCTAGTGCAGACACAAAGCCAATCATCGCTAAGCGTCCGTTCCAATTTTCAGCACCAGAAGTGAAACCCCAGTTCCATACATTACGGTTGTCGTCAGACATAATTGATATACCTTTTAACTAGCTTACATTTAGAAATGTAACAGATAGCTTAAACTTTCGCAATCTTTCTTGATATCTTTCTGCCCTAGGACAGACATAAAAATCATGCCAAGAGTTGCAGTGCTTCGCGCCGCAACCCTTGGCATGATTTTTTTATTTAAATTGCTGGGCTATAAGTAACTGGGCATAATTAATTTGCGAGCAAAATAGGGCTTTGACTTCGCTCGGACATCTGGACGCATTGCCTGAACGGGGTCAAATCCTCTCTTTACCCATTTTTGATTGTATACTCCCTTCCCGCTATAAAATTAGACATTAAAAACCAAGAATTAGCGTTGCGGCACGAAGCGCCGCAACGCTAATTCTTCACTGGGAAGGAAGTATCAGCAATTAAATCGAATTCAAATCCTATATTTAGGTGCGATCGCTTGTGAATTGGGTAGAATCCAAGAGATATTTCACGCAATAATTTACGCAAGGACAGAATTAACTATGCGAAAAATATGGATGAGGCTTCTGGCTGGCTGCTTAGCGTTGTTGATTAATTGGACAACAACTGGGGCAGTATGGGCAGCTAGTTCCCCAAAAGCTGGAGATCCTAAATTTCAGGGCGTACCGCTTCAGTGTTTTGTGTCCTTAGCTGACGCAGGGACATCCCCCGAAGCAAAGGTTGCTGCCTATACCGAAATTGCAGGTAAATATTTAGAATTGGATCTTTTGGATCGATCCACAAAAGTCTTGCAGAAAGGCTTAGCCGCAGCCAACGATATCCCTAAACCATCACTTCAAGCCTTTGCCCTATTAGATATCGCGGGACGATTGACTAAGGCTTCGCAACCAAAGTTGGCGATCGATTCCCTTAGTAAGGCTCTGGATATCGTTAAGGAATTAACTGATCCCGTGGATAAAGTTTTTGCGACTATCAAAATTGCTCAAGCCTATGGTGAAGCTGGCGACAAGAGTAGCGCCCAAAAGCTACTAATTGAGGCAAATAGGGAAACTCCCGAAATTATTGATGCCTACGTGAGATCCCGTGCTTTTGCCGCGATCGCCAATGCCTACACCGAAATTGGTGATGCGGCAAATTCTGAAGGAGCAATTGCGGCGGCAACGGATTTGTTGCCGATGATCGAAGACCCGAATATCAAGACAAGAGCAAGGGTAGAGATCGCAGGTAGCTACGCACAGGCTGGCGATCATGCTAAGGCGGTGGCTTCGTTAGGTGTAGTTTTTGAAGAATTCGATCAGATGCGCGATCGGGCGATCGCTTCTGCTAAGGATGCCGCTGATAAAGATGCTAAGAAATCCAAGCCCTCCCCAAATGCCGCCAAGGTAGCAAATAAAAACCTCAAGAATGTTGAGCCGAAAGAGACGAAAGCTGTCCCCGATCCCAAGGCTGTGGAACAAACGGCAACCGTCAATGCTGAAATTTTAAAAACGCGATCGCTCTTTCTGATTGCCAATCAGTACTTAGTTTCCAAGCAGTACGATAAGGCTTTGGAAGTTATTGCTAACCTTGATGATCAATCCGTAGAAAAGAGCGTGGGTATTGCTAACGTGGCAATTTCCTATGTCAAGGACAAGAATAATGAAAAGGCTCTTCAACTATTCGATCGGAGTTTGCAGGGTTTAACAAAGGTTACCCCTTCAAGTGATGTATTTACTCTATTGGTAGAAGTCGGTCGTCAATACCAGATCCTGAAAAAGGCGGAACTGGCTAAAACAGTATGGGCTCAAGCCTTAACAATTGCTCAAAATTTCTCTCAACCGATTGATCGCCTTTTTGCGTTTAATATCATTGCCAGCAACTACGGTGAGTTTGGTTTAAACGAACTAGTCGAGCCAATTTTACAAGAAAGCTTAGCGATCGCTAAAACTGCACCCGATCCGAATATTCGCTCCAGAGCGCATTCGGATATTAGCAGTGTTTATTGGACGATCGGTCAACGTGCTAAAGCCAAGGAAATTGCGCAAACGGTTGAAAACCCCGCCGAAAAACTGCAACTTGAAAAGCTATTTGCTTGCGCGACATAGCAATTGCTTAGCCAAAAAACAAGACTGGCGGCGCTTTGCGCCGCCAGTCTTGTTTTTTGTAGCTACAGTCACTTGACTTGAGAAAAATCAAACCCCAAGAATTGAGTGGCGGCGCGAAGCGCCGCCACTCAATTCTTGGAGTTACACTTGGCAACAGCTATATTCAAATTTTTATTCAAATTTTAAGGAGCTTAGGGCTGCCCACCGCTTGTCTAAAGTCTTATCTGAATTTTCGTCAGGACGATCCGATATCTCAAGGGCGGGCGCATCGGGAGCAATCTTAGGATAGGGAATAGCTAAGATTAATTGTTCGTACAGCCATGCCGCAGGATCGAAGTAACCATTGGGCGATAGGGACTCCACTAAGTCTCCAGTTTCTATTTCCCGTTCCTTGGGATACTCGCTTTCAGGTAACGGCTCAGCCAACCAAATCATCTCGGAAGTATCGATTACCAAGCGATAGTTGAATTGCACCAATGTGCGATCGCAGGTTAAGGTGATGATCGTTGACGCTTTGGCAGTGACTTCAATAAATGAACCAACGTGGCGTACGCTCATAAATCCTTGAACGGGGGTTAAGGTTTCTAGCCCTTCAAGGGTTTCTTTAAATTCAAATTCCTCCGTGGCATTAACAGCCTTGGCAATCTGAGGTATGTATAGGTTTTCCATTAGCTCTGCACCAATTTAACGATTAAGTGACGATTTGGCTCTCTACCCTGACTGTGGGTTTCGATATCGGCAAATTCTTCTAAAAGTTGGTGAATATGGCGACGATCGGCTGAAGACAATTGTTTAATAACAAATTCGGTCTTTGTCTCCCGCACTTGCTGTACGGCTTGATCTGCCAAGGATTGTAAATTGGCGAGGCGTTGCGATCGATAGCCATTTAATTCCACAGTATAAAAAATTCGGCTTTCCGCATCTGCTGGCTCTGCCTGTAGATGTCGATTGAACATAACATTAGCCAAATACTGCAAAGAGTCAAGCACTAGACCATCTTGACCTGTTAGTCGCTGAATTTGCTGAGCCTGCAAACCCTCAGGACTTATTTCCACCCAATAGTTTTTAGAAGTGTCGACCTGTTCTGGGGCTGTGTCTGCGAGTCTGATATCTACCGAAGTTGCATAACCCATCAATCCCAAAAGCTCTTGCAACCAATTTGCACTTGCGTTTACGCTTGCTTTTGTATTTGCTGAAGTATCTTCCATAAACCCACTTTCCCCATCAAATATCTATTCAATATTTTTGCAATATTGCCATAATTAATAATTAAAGTGGGCGGCACATCGCACCACCCACTTTAAATTAAGAGCCCTTCTTCTTTTTCTTAGAGTTCGATGAATTAGGCTCAAAAGGTATCGCGGACTTGGTAGGGCTCTTGCTATCCTTATCTTTGTCATCCACTAAGGTTGCTTTAGCTTTGGCATCAAAGGGAATCTTGCTCGTTTCCGTCTTGCTAGAAGCGATCGCCTTACCTTCAGCTTTAGAGCTAGCAGCGCCAGAACTAGCTGAAACTGCTACAAGCTTTTGTAAATTCTCAGGTAACGGTTCTTTGGCAACAATAAAAGCCTGCAAAGTTTGGAAAATATTGGCAATCAACATATAAAGCATGACTCCCGAAGGCAGAGGGAAAAACAAAAACATGCCAGAGAAAATAATCGGCGTGAGTTTGTTCATCGTTTCCTGCTGAGAAGATTCAGGAGTTGCATTAGCCATTTTAGGAGTAGAGCCACTGGATATGGATTGGTTCGCATAAAGACTTACGCCAAATCCTAATACCATGATCACAATGTCCCAGTTAATGCTGCCATCAGCATTTTTAACACCAGTTTTGCCAAGAGCCTTAATGAATAGGAAACCTTTATTAGAGGCAAGTCCGGGAACCGTTGCTTGTACTGTGACATCACCTGCTTGTTTGGCGATGACGGTTCCATCTTCTAGAACCTCAACTAAATCTTGACCTTTAGTGACTTTCCACTTGGTTGTCAGGTCAATATCTGGGTATTCATTGGATAAAGCATTAAAATCTTTACCTTCAGATGTCTGCAAAACGATTTTTGACTTCTCGCCGATCGCCAAGTTTGTACCATTTTCTGCGGTTGCCAATACTGGATAATGAACGCGATCGGCAAAGTAAACGTTTTGGCTAGGAGATGTAAAGGGCTGATGCTGGATCTGCGCTGTATTTTCAGGAGTCGCAATCTGAAAATTTAAAGAATAATTAATGTCGGCAAAGGGCGATCCCCTGAGGGTTGCAAACAGTGCAAACAGGATCGGTAATTGAATAATGGCAGGTAGGCATCCCGACAAGGGATTCCCAAACTCTTTGAAGTTTGCCGAGTTAACCTTGGCTAGCTCTTCTTGCTGCTTAGCTGGATCGCTCTTATAGCGCTCTTGAACTTCTTTGATTCTTTGTTGCATTACGGGGTTAGCAATTTTCATGCGTCGCATACTGCGAAGCTGATTAGCACTAACGGGGAACAACACAAAACGTACAACTAACGTTAATGCAATAATTGCCAATCCATAATTCGGCACGATGCCGTAGAAAAAATCTAGGAAAGGCAACATTATGTTGTTGGAAAGAAAACCTACACCGAAATCCATTTTCTACTTTACTGTTGGGTTTGCATCCGAATGATAACGAATATCACTCATGAAAATTAGGATCGCCCAAGATTTAATTTTCGAGGACGATCCTTCAATATTTTAGGCTTTGCCGCCGATCGCGCCACTGATGTCTCGCGCTTTGAGGCTCAGCCTCGATTCAATATATTCGTATGTTTCGCGAAATTTTGGCAAGGATTTTAGCTCTAGACGAGAACCATCCTTAAGAGTGAGTACCATGTCTCCCCAACTGCCCAGACCACGGGGGACAGTAACAATCTTGACGATCTCTGCATACACAACGTCTGTACGGGTTTGCCCCATCCAACCACCTGTAACAGTAATACGTCGATTGGTGATTCTATAGCGCAACCATAATGCTCTCGTGATGGCAGCAATACCAAAGGGAATTGTGATCACAAAAATACTCATCAGCAAACTAATAATTAGATCGCCAATGTGAGGTGCGCCTTCGTAGTAAACTTCCTCATTAACTGCCATGCAAAACCTTTGCCCTTGCTAGTAAATTCTTTAGGTCATCCCAAAGTTCTTGATAACTTGGCTTGCTTTGAACAGTAGTCACTGTTACAACTATTTGCAATCCACATCTCAATTGTGACAGAAGTTGCCGAAAAATGGCGCGAAGTTGACGCTTAAATCGATTACGGGTTACCGCCAACTTGCTGACTTTTTTGCTGACAACTATGCCTATCCTTGTTAAGGGAATATTGCTGTCAAAAAGGATTCGCAAGTTTAGGTAAGTGCCTCTATAGCGATCGCCATTGGCATATACTTTTGCGAAATCTTCTCGCCGCCGCAGACGGTTTTGATTAGGAAGCACTAGAGATTATCAATTGCAAATCAAATAAAATACAAAATAAAAGGCAAAATAAAAGGCAAATTGCGAGTTAAATCTAGCATTAGCGCATCGGAACGATCAAAACGATCAATTGACGATCGCCTATACGGTGGTGAGGCGAACTCTGCCTCTGCTGCGGCGAGCCTTGATTACTCGTCTGCCTGTGGGAGATTCCATTCTGGCGCGAAATCCAGAGGTGCGCTTCTTTTTGCGGACACTACCGCGTAGAGTACGTTTTGTCATAACCGTTACTTACTTATTTAGTTTCAAAGGATGTCATTTTTTCACAGGCTTTTAATCATAACACTTATTCTGAGCCTATGTATAGTTTTAGTAAGACAGTCTAAGAACTTATTTTCAGCTTTTTTTACCAATAAGATGGTTTGAAATCTTCGTCATTAGCGATCGCTACATTATCCCCTGATGGCTTAATTACAAACAAGCCTTGACGATAGGCATAGCGATCTATGCCTTCATTAATTTCTATGCCTGCTACTGCGCCATAGGCTTGATAGTCTTTGTAATGGGGAAAAGAAATTTTGAAACGCTTGAGCTTTTCGATAAATTCATCAACATCATCTTTGGAAAGTCGAGATTTGCACTCTACTAATACCAACTCAGTATCATCAATGGCTAAGATGTCGATCTCCATTGCTGCACCTTGTCGCTTGGTTCGCGCACGCGGATATACCTCTTTAACATCAATGCCTTTTTCTTGAAAAAGTCTTAAAACCGCAGGTTCAACTAACTCCTCCACAAAACGTCCCCAACGAGTAGTTAGCGCATCAATGGCTTTGCTAGTACGTTCAACTGTACGCTCTAATTTAGCTAAGCTTTTTTCGCGCTCAACAATAAGTCTCTCTAGTTCAGCTCTAGATTCTGTGGCGCGGCGATCGCTTTCAGCAAAACGGCGATCGCTTTCAGCAAAACGGCGATCAGCTTCAGCTATGCTCTTGTCTAATTTTTCTTGAGATCTTTCAAATAATTTATAAATATCTTCGATAGTTACAGGAGTTGTCATTTTTGTGAGCTTTTAATTTTCTGAAACTATTATATTTAATTTATTTTTAATTCCTTTGTAGAGCTTCGCTATAGCTGCGCCAACCAGTATGAACTCTTTTCGTAGGGACGTAATCTCCGCCCACAAGTAATGCCATTAAATCCGCAACTAAATCCGCAACAACATCATTACTCCAATAACCAGTATGAGCATCTGCCATCCCTAACGTCATCCCAGTATGACATTGACCGAAACGTAAAGCTCCTGATTCTGCTCTATTAGCGTGCCAAAAAAATTAATCGAGAAATTAATCGAGAAATTGATGGGTAAATAGAAACTTATCTGCCTTTCTTTTCCCAGAAATCAATAGTTAATAATGCGTCAATATCGAGACTAAATTGCCATGTATCAGGAAAATCTACGGACTTATAACCTGTATTTCTTCTAACTATGCGTAAAGCATCATCAAAAGCATCCTGAAATAAATCAGGGCTACTAACGTAATTTTTTAAACTCGGTGACTGCTTGAGAATATCCCTAAGGGCATTGCGTGTTCTATCAATGGTTTCCACCCAGCCTGCATAGTCATACTCACTTTTGACATAGCAACGCTTTAGCAAATGCTCGATGAGCGTAGTCAATCTTTGCTTTATTTCCCGTCTATCCCTACCAGCCAAACCTTCTAACTCCTCCACTAAATTTTCAATATCAAGATTTTGAAAATCACCAGCTTTTAACTGGGCGATCGCCTCTTCTAGCCAGAGATGAAGATCGCGATCGTAGAGGGATGTATTAGAAGGTTTGGGTAAGGCTTGAGTCATAGCAGACACTCAACAGCGAACAAATTAGCGAATGTACTCTTTTAAAACGCTATTGCGGTTAGGATGGCGCAATTTGCGGAGAGCCTTAGCTTCGATTTGGCGGATGCGTTCGCGGGTAACGTTGAAGATTTGCCCGATTTCTTCGAGGGTCTTCATGCGTCCGTCATCTAAGCCATAGCGGAGACGCAACACATCGCGTTCCCTAGGGCTAAGAGTACCTAACACGCTTTCGAGGTCTTCGCGTAGGAGACTCTTCGCAACTTGATCGTCTGGAGTTTCACCTTCGGACTCAATGAAGTCACCGAGGCGGGAGTCTTCTTCCTTACCGATAGGAGTTTCAAGAGAAATTGGCAACTGGGCAGATTTGGCGATGAAGCGGAGCTTTTCGATCGTCATTTCCATGCGAGTGGCGATTTCCTCCTCGGTGGGCTTGCGACCCATTTCTTGAGAAAGCAACTTAGTTGTTTTCTTAATTCTCGAAATGGTTTCGTAAAGGTGGACTGGAAGGCGAATAGTACGGGATTGATCGGCGATCGCGCGGGTAATTGCCTGACGAATCCACCATGTCGCATAGGTCGAGAATTTATAACCTTTCTCATGGTCGAACTTCTCGGCGGCACGGATCAAGCCTAAACTGCCCTCTTGGATCAAATCTTGGAAGGATAAGCCACGATTCATGTACTTTTTGGCGATCGATACTACTAGACGTAGGTTCGACTGCACCATTTTGTCCTTTGCCCTACGACCAGAGTGGAGACGTTTGCGAAATTCGCCGAGGGGCATCCCCATTTTGATTGCCCATTCTGGTTCGCGGACATCATCGGGATGACATTCAGCCTCAGTGGCTAATTCTTCGCGCTTTAATTCTAGTTCCAGTAGGTCGGCAATTTTACGCGCTAACTCAATTTCTTCATCAGCTCTGAGTAGGCGGATACGACCGATTTCTTGCAGGTAAAGGCGGATCGAGTCTTCGGTAAAATGTTTTTTCTTAGTCTGGCTAGCTCTTTTTTTTGTCCCCCTTGCTTTGCCAGTTTTGTCAGGGTCCTCATCAATGTCTGCGTCCTCATCTGAGTCATCAATTAAATCGTCCTTGTCGATTTCGATATCATCATCATCTTCAAGGTCTTCTTCAATTTCTTCAAGATTTCCGCCAAGTTTGCCAACAGGCAACTTGATTTCAATAGGTAGGTCGATGGCTGTTTTGCTCATGCCAGATTCCTCAGATCCGTACTGTCTAAAACTTTTTCTACGGGGATTTACACCTAGATGATTGTAGCTTGTCAAATATAAAAATGGTGATTTGAGCTACTTAGAATTGTGAAAATCCTGTCTAAGGGTCAATTTACAATTCTTGATTTTAGTCAAATTGGTGCAAATCCTACTTATACATTTATAGTCTAACGATGGCAACCCGACTACAAAAATTTTTTGACATGAGAATTTAAATAACTATAGCAACGTAAGAGATCGCTAGGACGAATCAAAACCCCAGAGATGAGTGGCGG
>NZ_LIRE01000241.1 GCF_001402795.1 Pseudanabaena sp. 'Roaring Creek' | reverse complement strand
TAAGAAATGGCGTAGCCATTTCTTACAGCTACAGTCAATTCTTGGGGTTTATGTCCTAATACACTTGGCGACAGCTATAACTTGAAAACCCTCCGGCCCTTTTAAAAAACAATTTCGTAAATACCAATTAAAATAAGCAATATTCCTGAAATTTGCTGAGAAAACTTACCAAGGGATTTATTAAATATTTTTTTTGGCAGTTTTTGTCCTAAAGCTACAGTTATGTAGCTGAATATACCAATAGCTAAGGATGTAACAATGGGATTATATCCTGATAAACTCGCACCTAATCCTCCAGCGATCGCATTCAGAGAAAGGGAAATACTTAAGAAAATGGTTTCCCATAGTTGAATTGGTGCAGCATAACAAACCGACGAGTTTAAATTTGAAGCAGAAATCTCGTTTTCAAACCCTGATTCATGAAGAAGAGAATTATTTTGGGGATGACGGTGAAAAACTTTTTTGATTTTTACTTGAAAAAGGGAACAACGTAAAAAACGCCATATCATCTGATAAGAGGGTCGGTTTAAACTCTCCCAGCAGACCCAAACACCAACCCCAATAATAATACTCGCCCCAAAATCATTGGCAGCCCATATAGGCAAAACATGTTCTAACCACTGTCCAAATATCATGGACAAAAAAGTAAGTACTGTGGAAATTAAAGCGATCGTTAAATTAGCAACCGTAGGGATATATCGCTTTTGCATTCCATAGGAAATGCCAACTCCCAAATTATCTAAATTAGCAGCAATTGCTAAGAGGAGAATGACTGGAAATTTATCAAAGATCATAAGAAATACAATCAATTACCTTTAAGTTTGGCGGCAAAGTCCTCCCTGATGACCACTGTAACATCAGAATATAAGTCGCCAGTAGATGCAACCTGAACTTGACCGATCCCCATTTTTTGCTTCACCATCTCAGCTACTTCGGGATTGCCTTGCTGAGCAATAATTTGCGTTTTATTTGTAGATTCTCCAAAGGAATCAATTTCACGATCTGTTATATAGGCATTGCTAAACCCACTATTCTTAAAAAACTGCATGGCTTTCTCCTCAATCCCAGAACTACCTGTGGCATTCACGATCGCTATTTGGATAGATGTAGATCCCAGCACTTTCTGACTAGAAATCTGATTAGAAAATTGTGGCGAGTCTTGAGGGACTCCATCAGGAATAGATACATCAAAATAGCGCGTTAAAATAGCATCAGCAGCTTGAGTATTTTCAATCCAGTAACTAGATTCATACTCACTATCCTGACTGAATCGCCCAGGAAGCATCACCATATTTCGGTCATGGCGATCAGTGTCTTTAATGACATTGTAGATAGCCATCATTTCTCCTAAAGACAAGTCCGTATCAAGGTTTTGCCGTACAATTTGAAGAATCTCTTGTAATTTGCCTAAGGTATCGGGTTGAATCAGCTTATGAATTAGGGACTGGATCACCTCTTGCTGTCTTTGAACTCTACCAATATCACCTAAAGCATCATGGCGAAATCTGACATATTCCTGTAAATGTTGACCGTTAAGCGTTTGCTTACCAGCTACAAAGTGAATATTAAGATTTTGACTGTGGTCTACATAGTTCATCGACTTCGGGATATTAATCTCTAACCCTCCTAAGGTGTCAACAATATTGCTAAATCCTTCAGTATCTACCCTGATATAGCGATCTATAGAAATATTTCTTAATAGCTGACTCACCGTGGTTGCCGCCAAAGGTATTCCCCCGTAAACGTTAGCAGCATTAACCTTATCAAATCCTACATTCGGTATTTCTGCACGGGTATCCCTCGGAATAGACAAAATATTAACTTTGTGGGTCTTGGGGAAAATGCGAACCAGTAACATAGCGTCACTATTACCCGATAGTGCTTCGGCTGGGGTAAAATCTCCCTGATGGGGATGCCCTGAGTTATCTATACCTAAGATGAGGATGTTAACTGGTCGCTCTATCTGCGTGGGGATAATTGTAGTAATACTCTTGGAACTGTTAGGCAATACCGATGCTGGATGTCGGAATGGAGAGATTGCAAGAACCAAAGCAAAAGATGCGCCTGATATTCCCGACACAAATGCCACGCTCCCATAAACGAGAAATTTTCTGAGAGATTTGGAATTATTTTGAGCTAAGTGCTTGGGCACTTTAGTTTGCCTGGGATGTGGGTGAGATTGCGGCTTATCAAATCTCTTTTTTTGCACTGTAATAACCCAACAGGTTCATATTTATATTGAAAGTATAGGGCATCGGCAAAATTTAGCACAATCAACATCTTGGGCTGTAGTTTGGACAGACTGTACTAGGGCGATGCGCAAATTAGTCACCAATCAAAAAACAAAGATGAATGGCGGCGCGAAGCGCCGCCATTCATCTTTGGGGTTATATGCCGAGACTTGAAGAAGGAGGGATAATTAAGAACCCAGCCCTTTAACAGTCTCAAAGAAAAATCTGGCATTGTCTTCTGGTGTAGTGGAGAGAATGCCATGTCCGAGGTTCATGATATGCCCCTTATTACCAGCCTTCGCGACTACTTCTAAAATGCGCTCGCGGATGTAACTTTGATCGGCAAAAAGAACGCAGGGATCGAGGTTTCCTTGGACGGGAATGTCATGACCAATGCGATCGCGTGCATCAGCAAGATCTACTGTCCAGTCAACACTGACAATATCCACACCCGATTTTGGCATGAGGTCGAGCACTCCTGCACTGCCGCTAATATAGAGGATCAGTGGCGTGTTGGGATATTTTGCCTTAACCTTATCCACAACCATCTTTTGATAGGGAAGCGCAAAGGTTTTATAATCCGTGGGACAAAGATGCCCAGCCCAAGAATCAAACATCTGCACCACTTGAGCGCCACACTCAATCTGGTGGATGACATAAGTACCGATCATTTCGGCAATCTTGGTCAAAAAGCTATGGACGATCGCTGGCTCCTTATAAGCCATAGCCTTGATCGTGGCATAGTCCTTAGAACCTTTACCTTCAATGGAATACGCCGCTAATGTCCAAGGGGCTCCCACAAAACCAAGAATTGTCGCCTGATCTTTGACCTCATCTTTAATCGCGCTTAATATCTTGCGAATAAAGGGCACGGCGGTATCGGGATCGAACTCAGTCAGCGCATCAACTTGTGCTTGAGTACGAATTGGGGACTCGATAATTGGACCTCGACTTTCGACGATATCGAAGTTAATACCGATGCCTGTAAGTGGAGTGAGGATATCGGAAAACATGATCACGCCATCGGGCTGAAAAGCGCGAAACGGTTGCAAAGAAATTTCGGCGGCGAGTTCGGCAATTTCCGATCGCTCTCTAAATGTGGGATATTTATCGCGCAAATCACGATACACCTTCATGTATCTTCCTGCTTGGCGCATCATCCATACTGGTGGACGATCCAGTACTTCACCTCTTGCTGCCCTTAGCAAGCGATCGTTTCCTCCCATAATCAACTCTTTCCTTTGTTTTTAAACGTTTTTATTATTTGTGCTTTTGAATTATAGAACGTCGAGTACCAGACACTAACGCTTTGACCAACCGACTAAGGCGTTATTTTGACCAGTTTATAACCGATTAATGACCGATTAATGACCGATGGATATGGGCGATCGCCTCACCAAATCCTAGAATGGGGCATAGAATGAGGCATGGTAGTAGAATTAAATTTAGGCTTTATTTAATTTCTGAACATGACCCGATTACTTATACTTTCTTTAAGATATGTTATTAATACTTAAGCTATTAATACTTTCCGCATTCTAAACGAAATAAAAGTTTTAGCTAATCAATGGCTAGGTTTCAATGGCTAGATTTCAATGGCTAGGTTTAAAACTGTGATTAATGAAGGGGTAAATTTGACAAAGGATACTGATGTAGCGACACAGATCGCATCAGAGGCGACTTTGCCATCTCCTGAGGCAAAGTCACTGCAACAAGTTGTAATGGCGATCGCAGTTACCGTTGTAATTGTCGCGATCGCCATCCTGCTCTGGTTAATGCGTCCACCCCTCGATCAGTATACGCAGTCAGTTTTAAATTTATCAGGAGATCCAGTACAGGGGCGGTCTATTTTTGTGATGAATTGTGTGGCATGTCACGGACAATGGGCTAATGGTAAGGTTGGCCCCAACTTGCATGGTGTATCCGATCGCAAGTCCGATGCCCGTCTGGTTCAACAGGTTGTCAGTGGTGAAACTCCGCCAATGCCACAGTTTCAGCCAAGTCCACAGGATATGGCGGATTTATTAAGTTATCTCAAACAGCTATAAAAAAGGAAAAAGAGGACGCGCATAGCGCGTCCTCTTTTTCCTTTTTTATAGTTCTTGATGCTTTAGTAACTCATTAATGCCCCTTTCGGCGACATCTAACATTTGATTTAGCTGCGATCGCGAGAATGTATCGGATTCACCCGTGCCCTGCACCTCGATCAATTTGCCAGTACTGTCCATCACCACATTGAGATCGACACTCACCGCCACATCCTCTTGATAATTTAAGTCCAAAATTGGGGCTCCATCTAATAAGCCCACAGAAACGGCGGCAACAGCATTACGAATTGGCGATTTGGTTATTTTTCCCTCAGCCATTAAGCGATCGCAGGCTGCTTTAAGGGCAACAAAACCTCCTGTAATGCCACCCGTACGCGTACCGCCATCGGCTTGTAATACATCAATGTCCACGGCAAAGGTGTAATTGGCGATCGCCGTCAGATCCAGAGCCGCCCTTAAACTGCGTCCAATCAACCGTTGAATCTCTTGGGTGCGTCCCGACAGCTTCGTAAACTCCCTCTGCTGTCTGGGGATCGTTGAGGCTGGAAGCATCCGATATTCTGCCGTTAACCAACCTTGGTTACTGCCTGTCAAAAACTTAGGTACGCCTTCTTCGATAGAAACGGTACAGATCAATTGGGTATCGCCAAATTTCGCTAGTACCGAACCCGCAGGGGCTTTGGTAAAGGGTAATTGCAAGTGAACTGGTCGCAGTTGATTCCAATCTCGACCATCAGGACGTTGGAGAATAGATAAATTGCTCATGTTCGCGCTCGATCGGGGCTATCCAATCATATATAGCAATGACCAAACATGAGTAATGCGATCGCCAAACTTTCGGGCATTCGCTTACCATTGCCAATCTCTCAAAGGTTTGCTTGGGACGAGATGAGATGCGGCGCTTCGCGCCGCATCTCATCTTTAGGGCTTTTATAGCTACAGTCACTTGAATGAGGACAAATCAAACCCCAAGAATTGACTGGCGGCGCGAAGCGCCACCAGTCAATTCTTGGGGTTTATGTCTTAATACACTTGGCGACAGCTATAGGTTAAGAAATAAACGATTCTGAGATAAAAAACAAAGATTTTGGCTCGCTTTTCTCTTAACTTTCAGGATATTATAGCGATCGCCAATTTTTATTGGGATTTATAGAATTTTTTGTTATGTATTTGGTCAAACATTTGCTAGTATATAAATCGCCCTTAAATGGGTCAAACAACTTACGGGTGACTGGCGCAGTGGTAGCGCATCGGACTCTTAATCCGCTGGCCCTGGGTTCGAATCCCAGGTCACCCATCCTAAAATTGCATTCATGCCTAAATAAGTTAAAGATATAGCTCAAAAAGATGAGTAACAGCACTTTCGTGCCACCACTCATCTTTTTGGTCTGGCATTGCTGGCGATCGCTTAGGCTTTTGCGAATAAAAAAGTCCCACCAAGTTATCTAGCTTCGACCCCGCTCAGCTAATACAAATTCACGAAAGTGTGACAACACTTTTGTGAATTCGTATTAGCTAAGTTAAATTGAAGAATTTCTTTTTGGCGATCGCTCAAGTCTGGAAGGTCTAACATATCTTCCACACGACTGTAAGGCGCATTCGGTTCCCAGATTTATATCTTGCCGAAAAAAAAGTAAAAATCATCGGAACAGATCCTAACATCGATCAAGAATAGGAATCAATCAAACCATGTTGTAATGCATAGCGAACCAGTTCGGTGCGGCTGCTTGTGCCAGTTTTACTAAAGAGACGACTAACATATTTCTCCACATTACGAATAGTCGTACCAAGGCGCTTAGCAATCTCCTTATTCATTAATCCTTCTACTACCAGCTCTAAAACGCTCTGCTCGCGAGGGGTAAACTCTATCTTGATTGGCGGCGGCGTAACGTTAATCGCGGGCTTCTGCTTAAGTAAAGCTTTAATCTCTGCAAGCTGTCCTGCGAGATCGGTCATTTCTGAGGTGTTGCTATTGGCGGTGACTGCTTGCATGGCACGACGGGCAATTAAGTTTTCAGCGATCGCCACTAGCTCATCGGGATCGAAAGGTTTTGACAGATAGGCATCACAGCCTGCGTTATAACCTTCGATACGATCCTTAGTCATACCCTTAGCAGTTAAAAACACCACTGGCAGATTTAAAAAGCGCACATCCTCGCGCATTTGCTTCAGGAACTCATACCCACTTACCTGTGGCATCATGATGTCCGATATCACCAGATCGGGAGTAGTTTGCTCAAGCAATTGCCATGCATCCCTAGCATTATTGGCAACCTGTACCGCAAAGCCACTATCTTCGAGATAGGCTTGCACCGCCTCTCTCAGTCCTGGTTCGTCATCTACAAGCAGGATATGTCCTGACATAGTTATCCCTATTTATCTATTCTTCTATCTATTCTTTCATTCTGCGATCGCCCCATACTAAGTAGATAAGCATAAGTAAACTTAAAACCTAGAAGAGCATACTGCCCGCTACGCGGGCGGTATGCTCTCTGGTTTTGTCTTTTAATTGTGCGGAACTACTTATTACATTGATGTAATCTGACTCTTCAACGTAGTAAAAGCGAGATCCAGCAAGGGGTTTAAGTTCAAAAAAAAGCTTTGCCATTTTTCAAACGGTTATAATCTACCACTATAGCAATCAATCCTCGATTTCATTACCGATCCAGCATCAAAAATGTAGCAATCTTAGCAATCTATAGCTACATTCCCTTGACTTACAGCGCTTTGCGCTCAAACCCAAACCAAGGGAATTTTTGAAAGCGTTGCGAAGCAACGCTTTCAAAAATTCCCTTGTGGTTCGTTTGATCGATAATTGCTGTATGGCAGATCAAAACCCAAGAATTGATTGGCGGTGCAGAGCACCGCCAATCAATTCTTGGGTTTTATATCCTAATTACCTTTGGCTACAGCTATACATTGCTATACGTTGCTATATTTTTGCTCAAAAGAACCACCAGAAATTTTTTAAAAGTGTTGCAAAGCAACACTTTTAAAAAATTTCTGGGTTTAAATTTAGACGCAAAGCAATATAAGTTTTTGCTTGAGATATAACGCCAAAAAAGTTTTGTTTAATCATGCCTAACTATTTAAAAGGTGACATGCAAACTTGTTTTATCTCTGGGGATAAGGTTGGCGTATATTTAAGATAATTGTTGAGGAGGTTGCAGCCTCTTTGGACGAGTTCGTCAAAATCCAAGGTCTCCGCATTCCAGAGTTTGAGCGTACCATCTCGACTAGCCGACAGTATTTTCTGACTATCAGGACTATAGGTCAATGCATAGACCTCAGCACCATGCCCCGATAATGTCTTGAGTAAATTACCACTAGCCCGATCCATAATTGTAACGGTTTTATCGGCATTGGCGGTGGCGATCGCCTTGCCATCAGGACTAAAACTCATACCATAAATCCAAGAATCGGGAGTAACCGCAATTACCTTCTCCAGCGCCCCTGTTTGAGCGTTCCATAACTTCAATTTGCCATCTTTACCAGCGGAGCCAATTTGTTGACCATCAGGGCTATAGGCAATCGAGAGACCGCCATTGCCATGAGCTTCCATCGTATGGAGATTTTGCCCGCTACGTACATCCCAAATTTTGACAGTTTGATCATTACTAGTCGAGGCGAGTCTCTGGCTATCTGGACTAAAAGCGATCGCCCAAACTGTTTGGGTATGACCATCTAGCACTTGCAATAGCTGCGGGCGATCGTCATCCTTCCATTGCCATAGCTTGATTTTGTTATCCCAACCAAGGGTCGCTAATATTTTTTGATCGGGACTCAAGGTGGCATAAATCAAGTTAGCACCATGAATATTCAACAAATGGAGTAATTTACCCGTTTGAACATCCCAAATTCTCACAGTTTTGTCATTACTGGCTGAGACTAACTTCTTACTATCCGCACTAAAACTAACCCCATAAACCGTATCCTCATGTCCCTTTAGTTCTTGTTTGAGAGTGCCATCGGCATTCCAGAGCCGAATGCTTTTATCAACACTACCAGAGGCAAACATTTTGCCATCAGGACTAAAATTGACCGACCAAACGGTACTGGTATGCCCGTAAAGAGTGTTTAGTAGCGTAGCTTTTAGATCCCAGAGTCGAGCAGTTCGATCTTTACTCGCAGACAGGAGATAGCGCCCATCAGGGCTAAAGTTAACATCAAAGATACCGTCAGTATGTCCTCCTAACTTCATTTCTAAGATTCCTTCATTATTGAGAATTTGGATCATGTTGTCTTGAGAACCAAGAGCAATGCGCTCGCCATTGGCACTAAAGTTTAAACTCAATACATCGGTTGAGTTTCCCTTAAACATCCGCAATAATTGAATTTGGTGATTTTGATCGCTAATCTTCCACAGCTTGACCGTCTCATCTCTAGCGGAGGTTAACAGTTGTTTACCGTCAGGATGAAATCTCACATTGTAAAGTTCTTTTTCATGGACGCTCGCGTTAGTTAACAAATTACCTTGCAAGTCCCAAAGCGCGATCGTCGTATTTTTAGCCGTCACGATCAAGTTACCATCGGGACTAAAACTGGTATCTTGAATGAAGTTAGTTTCTCTAATGGCTGGGCTATTGCTAGCATTTTGAGGGTTCAAGGTCAGCAGTTCGACACCGCGATCGCTATCCCACAGTTTGACAGTGCCATCATTACTCCCCGTCAGCAATCTTTTGCCATCAGGATGAAAACTCAATCGCAGGATATCATCTCGATGGGCATAGAACTTCGCAATTAACTTGCCAGAATTGACATTCCAAATTCTGACACTCTTTCCTTTTCCTGACGATGCAATTTTTTGACCATCGGGACTAAAACTCAAGCCCCTAATATCACTCGTTTTTAACCCGACTAAACGCGAGATGGGGCTGCCATCGCTCTGATATAGAGATACGCTACCGTCAAAGCCCCCCAATGCGATGATCTTACCATCAGGACTAAATTTGGCGGCATAAAAGGGAGCATCCATTTTCAGCGAATAAAAGCGATATCGCTCGCGAATACCATAAACGATCGTTTGCAAGCCTTCAAACATTGATTGCTTAATTCTTGTCTTATCCAATCCTTCATCAATAACTCGTAGTTTTTTAGCTGATTGGACAATTGTTGATAGAGACTCTAATTGCCGATTCAGCAAAAAGCTGGAATTTGCCGAAGAGATCAATGCATCAATTTCACCAAATTCTGCAAGTTGGCGTTGATGAATTGCTTGAAAAGATAGCCCCACCATCACAAATAAAGCTAATACTGTACCGACCAAAGCGAACTTGGTTAAGCGGTTGAGATTGGCTTCGCTGCGCTGAGCCGAGGAGCGTACTTTCCGCAACTCAGCCAATAAACCTGCTTCCTGATTAGCTCGAATAAATGGCACCAAGTAATCATGCACTAGCTGATAGCGATTGCTGGGGACTTCAGGTAATTGGAAAACTAAGCCCGATCCGATCAAGATTTCTAAAACTAAATCGAGATCTACCGTATTGCCAGAGTAGGACAAAAGCCCCGTTCGCAATTCATTATAGGTACGCAATGGACGTTTGCCCTGCTCGTCCGTTAGCAAGATCAAGATCTGTTGGGCGATAAAGGCCGCACTACCACAAGCCTGAATTACTTCTTCCACCGACTGCTCGACAAGCCGCTGTTTCGCTCCAGCAGCTCGATAGGCGGCAAGGGTCGTAATATTGCGATCTTGAATTTGTGAGCCAACTAATTGCAGCTCAATCGGTCTTACCGAACCGCGATCGCCAGCGAGATCTCTCACTAACTCATCGATGAGAATCGGTTCGAGGGGAAAATTAGCATTTGCTGTCAAGTTCTCAATTAGAGCTTTGGTGTCCGAGGGGGAAAGATTGCCGAGGGCATAGCGGAAGTTTCGACTTAATATGTCAAATTCAGCATGGGGAGATTCTAGTTCTAATAGTAGATGGAGATAATCTTCACGAATGGAAATTACTATTTTTAATTGGGGGATCTTCAGACAGTTTTGCCAAAAATCAATAAATATCTGTCTTTCCCTCGGCTGGGAGCAGGTGGAGAAGAATTCTTCAAACTGGTCAAATATTAGAACAATCTGTGTCCCATTCAAGGCTAATTGCCTAAATTTAAGGAGTAAATTGACAATGTCGCGATCGCCTTTTCTGCGTCTTTCATCCATATTCTCTCTCCTATCTTTCTCAAATTTATGGGAAGATGAAGAGGGTTTGACCGCTACGGGATCGCTGTAACCGAGATCGTAATTTTTATAAACAGCTAAGGAAATAGCATTGAGCCAATTGGTATAGATATGGATCTCGATCGGTAGTAATTCTTGACCTGTTAGCGATCGCTGCAATAGTGCGGGAATCAGCCCTGCATTTACCAAAGAACTTTTTCCGACTCCCGATTCACCATGAATGACAGTGAGCTGATGCTCTAGGGAGAGAATTCTTTCAACTAGCCTTTCAACATCTTGAGTTCGTCCAGAGGCAGCAATTTCTCCAGTATTAAGATCAAATCTACTCGTCTCGATCTCAGCAAGACTAGAAGGAGAGAGTTGTTTGGGTTGCAGTGTTCCCGCACCGATAAAGGCTCTTAGCCCATATTGTTGCTCTAGCGATCGCTGTCTTTGTCGAGTTTGGAAAGCCTCAAGATAACGTCCTTGAGCGAAGGCAAGATCGTGAAAAGTATCGAGGAAGCGAATATAAAGCTTGGGTTCGTAGTTCAGATTAAAACTAGCGATCGTTTCTTCGATTAAACTAGATGCTAATTTGATCTCATTAAGTTGGAGATAGCTCTGAGTCAGTAATAGTTGGTATTGACCTATTTGAATATGACGCAGGCGTAGCCAATTATGCATCAAGTTCTCTTCATAAAAAGCAGGAACTTGCTCTAGGGTCGCTAGGGCTTTGCAGGAATAATCCTTCACTTTCTGCCATTCCCCCTTTTCTACAGCTATTTTGGCTAAATAACCGTAGTCTTGGGCAAGTTCGAGGGGCATTTGTTGGTGTAGCGGCAGTAGGGATTCTATCCATTTTTGGAGTTCTGCCCAATCCCTAAGCTGTTCGAGGACTCCGCTATAGGCTCGGCTATACTTAGCCATTAACTCCAACTGATTGGCTTGTTTAAAAGCAGTGATCGCTTCTTGAAAAAATTGTTTCGCCGCGACCCAAGAGGTCGATGAATGTCTTCCATTCACAAAGGAATTATGCCACCACAAATTTCCTAAATAGAATAAAACGATCCCCCGCTCGATCGGTCTATCCAATTTCTGCCAATAGGCAAGACTGCATTGATAGTAGACTTGGGCAAGGCTATGGACTGTACCTTGAGATTCTTCGTATATATCGCGATCGCGAGCATCGGAGGAGCGCCACAATAATCGTCCCATCGCAAAGTCTAATTTTGCTTCTAATTCTAAGAAATCACTTTGCCCATCGACTCGATCACTCTTAAAGAGATCACCATTGAAGAGATCACCATTGAAGAGATCGCTATTGAAGAGATCGTTAAAGTTATGACAGTTATCTTGTCCAGCAGCTTTTTTGATAGAGTTTTCAGAACTATGAGCATTCTTAGCATTTTTCTCAAGAGCAGCCCTTCGCAATTCTTGGCGGGCAAGTTCTAGCTCATTACTAGAGAATGATTCGCGCTCGGTATCTATTTTGGTGTCCTGCCAAAATATGGGAATCTGAAGATCTTTAGCGATCGCAAATAATCGATCCACCTGCTGGTTAACTTCTGTAAATAGCTCGGTAGGGGACAAAGCGAACTTAATCGCTGGGGCAGCCAAACTTGCTAGCTCTGGAGCGCTAGTCAATAATTGCTGTAGTTCGCGATCGCTCAACCACAGCACCAAAGGACAGTTGATATATTGCTTGAGGCGATCGCGGAAGAGGTTTGCTTCTAAAAATAAATTTTCTAAATTCGTAGCTGGCGTTTGCTCCAACCCCAAACACATCAAGGCAGGAATATGATCGATCGCGCCTTCTCGCCAGAGGTTTTGCAATTTACCATATAGGGTCTCGTGGGACTCTCGCCACCAAATTTCGCGGAAGAGCAAACCTGTTTTTGCCGCCAAAGCAGTCAACATATTTTGGCGAAGACTGCGGTAATTGCAATTGACAATAATTAATGAGAAATTCCCCTGAAACAGACCGATCGCTCTAGCTAACCTATCTAGGGATTGTCCATTAAGGGAATGTCCATTTTCTGAGAAAAAGATTGGCTGCTCGCTCTGAATCACCTGTTTTATTTCACCGCGATCGCGACATCTTCAAATTTACGCAAATTTATGCAGGAACACTACTATAGCAACCCCAAATGGTTTGGGGAACATCTCTTCTCCCTGATATCCCCCAAACTTATAGCGCAACCTTCGTTTGTTTTGTTGCTTGCACGAGGATCGCAATATCAATATATAGCTGTCACCAAGTATAGACATAAAACCCAAGAATTAATGTGCAGCGCACCGCGCATCCATTCTTGGGTTTTGATTTCTCCGAAGTCAAGCGACTGTGGCTATAGCGTAAGTAGCTAAGAGTCAAAATCTGTAGCGCACGCGCAGCGTGCACTACAGATTTTGGATTTTTATATTTAGTAGCGCCAAGCTACTGAATCAATGAAATAAAAGCTACAATATATTAAAAAATGTAAATTTTTTTGTAGTTTCCCTACTCAACCATCTCAAGTCTATGAATGAATTTGCCAACAAACTCACTGAGTCCATTCAGCCCATTGCCGACCAGTTCAAATCTCTGCCTATCCCCGCCTCGGTAACTCATTGGGGTCATCCCTTGTTTATGGCGATCGTCATTTTTGCGATGGGATCGTTTGTAGCAATCTCAGGATGGCGCAGCCGCACTACAACGGACAATGAAGTAGCCATTAAGAATAAAGCCGATCATCGCAAAGTAGCGCCGCTAATGACCGTCTTCTTAGCAACAGGATATACGGGCGGACTATTATCCTTGGTGATGCAGGGAAAACCTTTACTAGAAAGCCCTCATTTCCTTACGGGCTCCGTAGTATTGACCTTACTAGCCATCAACGGCACGATCTCGCTCACTGGGTTTGGAGGCAATCAACCCTTACTGCGTAATGCCCACGCTTACCTCGGCAGTGCGATCGTCGTACTTTTAGTCGCCCATGCTTTATTAGGGCTAAAGCTCGGTCTTTCTATCTAAATCTCCACATCTCATACCAAATTAAGAAATGGCGTAGCCATTTCTTAAGGGGCTTGCGATTTAATAAAGTACCAAATATAAAACCAGAATCATTGGGGCGGCGGAGCCGCCCCAATGATTCTGGAGAATCTAGAAGTGTGATCACACTTTCGTGAATTAGTATCAGCCCTCCCGCAAAAGAATATAGCAATGCAAGTTTTGCTTACAGCAATTTTCGATCAAAAGAACCACCAAAAAACTTTTGAAAATGTCACTAAACAGGACTTTCAAAAGTTTTCTGGGTTTGAATTTGAACGCAAAGCGCTGTAGGACAAAAAACAAAAGGTGAGTGAAAGGTGAGTAGCAGCCCTTCGCGCCACATCTCACCTTTGGGATGAGGAGAAAGATTATCTCTCTTACATTCTCCTCTCCCGTAGGAGAGTGGTTAAGGACAAATCGTATAGCCCGATATCTGACCTATTGCCTCTTCGATGACAATTGCTATACCAGCCTATATGGGTTAGTATTTGCGATAATTAAGCACACTTATCCTGCGATCGCCACATATGGAAAACTGGGAATTTTTGCTACAACGCAAAGGTGACAAGTCCTGGTTGCCCCTAGAGTCTCCCACCGTTGAGATTTTAGAAGGGCAGTACCGACTTGCTGCACGCTCTGCTTTAGCAAATGCACTAGTTGGTATCGCGATCGCCTATCGCCCCCTCGCCGATGTCCGCCATCAACCACTTCAACAAAAAATTGTAAAGCGCATCAGCCACGATGGATTACTGATCGTGATGCCCTACACCAATTTTGTTCCTGGACAATGGCAAATTGATTGCTTAGCAACGGAATCCAATCCCGATTCTACTGATGCAGAAACAGTAAATACCAATATTCCTCCTGCATGGAGAAAAACAGTCAAGTTTGATGTAATTCAAATCTCGTCAGAAGCTGGTTCTGATTGGCAATATAGCGATCCTGAAGAAGCTCTAGAAATAGCAACGGACATCCCCCAGAACTCCCATACCAACGCATTGGGGATCATCCAAACAGAACCAACTCCTCTCAGTTATAGCTCCCCCATTCTCGATATTGCCGAGCAGCGATCGACCGAACTAGTGCAATCAATGTTTGAGGAGTTTGCGCTGTTTAATGATGACGAGCTTGGTGACGAGCTTGATGACGAACCTGATAATGAACTTGAGGACGAGCGGGAAGACTCTGCACAAGCTAAACTGCCATTAAAAGGCAGTCTAGGCGATCGCTCAAGAGCTCGCTCTAAAGTAGAGTCTACTCTAGAGAAGACAACCACACAAGAATTATCCCCCATCGCGCAAACTGACATTCCCCATCACCCCCGTATCTTACTGCGCCTCAAACAACCTCAATACATCATTAATGAGGACAATAGCTTTAACCTGACTGGAGATATCTATACTCAAGGCGAGCTTGAGGTGACCCTCAAAGATCCGCAAACCCTTGAGGTTTTAGTCAGTGAGCGCTACTTGATCGCTGATTCTCGCGATCGCAATCCTGTGAATGGAGCCATTCCCTTCAAATACCAGATCCAAGTTCCTCCACCATCAGAAATTCAAGTACTGATTGGAGAAGTACAAATCCATCCCCAACAGGGCTTTCAACAACATCAAGGCTTACGCGATCAGGGCTTGCTCGATCAGGGCTTGCTCGATCAGGAGCTATTTGTTTGCCAACAGGCGATCGCGGTTTCCTATCCCGCATCAAGAGTTCTTCCAGAACTAATTAAAGAAGCTCAAAAACAGAATTCCGAAAATAACTCTCAGGATTATTTACAACTAACGGCATCGGGCAATGATGATCCTAGTTACCCACAGATTCCCCAGAGTTTTCCACAGGCATCCCTCGCACCTGAAAATCAACCTACCCCGCCATCTCCAAAAACTAAGTCTAACAATTTCCTTAGTTTGCCACCTTTGCCTTCTAATAAGCCCAAAGCCACTCAGGGAGAGCCACAACGCCCTGCTAATGCCTTGTCATTACCTCCTTTACCCCAACTGCGATCTCAAGCAACAGATCAAAATTTTAGTGACTCCAGTTCCACCATTGACGAGGATCTTCCTCACAGTTTTCCACAGGTAGAGGCTCCCCCTGATCAAATAGATTCCAAATCCGATCTGACCAGTTTTGAGCTAACCAATATCGGCATTATTGATGGTAGCGATCGCCAAAATCGTCCGCTTCTCAATGATAAAGAACCTGAGTTGTATTACAGTTTTGAAGAAGATCTCCCCCAAAACTACGAAGAATTACTCGAACAACCAAGACTAGAGACATCCTTGGGTAATGTGGGCAATAGTCAACTACCCCTCATTAAAGATCTCCCTCCCCAGCAGACAAACCATCGTTTTCTCAATAAGCTGCAAACACTATCTGCTGATGCGATCGCTGCCCAAAAAGCTAGCCAACGCACTGAGGAGCTATTACTCGATACCTATACCAGCGATCCATTACCCATAAATGAACCGCTGGAAAATACGGCTGCGTCCATCGATCTCGATAATCCCGATCGAATCCGAACGATCTCCGAATCCACAAGTCTGGCGGAATTAGATCGCGAACTTGACGTACAGCTTGATCGCCTTCTGGATTTTGAATCCGATCTAATCCTCAATGAATATGTTTGGGAAGAAACCACCGATCCCAATGCTTTCCCTGTGGGTGGATTGTCTGGCTCCAATGCCAGTGCTTACGCCCTAACGGAAACGGCTAAAACTATCCGTAACATCCAAGAATCTTCTCCACAAAGCTTTTCAGAACAGGAACCGATTCCGATCCCCGAACTCCTCATTCCTGCTGGGGAAATCATCTCAGGTACACCAATGCTGATCACCGTGCGTTTACCCGTACTCACCACCAAGTTCTTTGTGAAGTTCTGGATTAAAGATTTACAGACCCGCATAATTGTCGATGGTCCTCGCTGGTTGTTGGACTTTAGCGTAGTTCCGAATACCGAGTTTATCGAAACCCGCACGCATATCTCGATTCCTCTCAGTAGCATTGATGTTGCCTTTGAAGCGATCGCGATCGAAGCTCAAACCCAAAGGGAAAGTCACAAAGTTCGAGTTACTCGCGCAGTCACTCCTCCCAACCTCGCCCAAGACATCAATTTTGAAGAGCAATAGATAAAGTGATTGCAAATCCAAAAGACAAGTGGCGGCGCTTCGCGCCGCCACTTGTCTTTCTCTGGTTGACGTATGGAAACCTTATGGTTGACTTTGTAACCAATAGTAGGTTGCCATGGGCAACAAAGTTGCCAAAATCAGCAAAATAATCACCACCACATTCGACGAACTCGCCTCCGTCTCTTCTCTGGTTGCATAGTTGCTCGTCTCAGTTTCTTCTACTGCTAACAGAGGAGCCCCTGGATCAGGATTCCCCTTTAACACTATTTCCAGACGCGCAAAGCCTTCATTCACGGCTTGGTTATAGTTTGACTTACGGGCGGGATAGAGCATCGTCTCATCCGCGATACTATTAGCAATACTATCGGGCAAAACTTCTTTGACCTTAGCCCCAGTCTGAATCGCTGTACGGTGATCTTCCGTCGCCATAAATAGCAACACTTGATTGGATTTCTCAGCATCCGTTGGAAACCATTTATCAAATAGCTCCGCTGCAAACTCTGAAGCAGGTTGACCGAGATCGATCCGTTGGATGGCTAGCACATGCACTTCAATTCCTGTTGCTTCAGCTATTTTTTCAGCTTTACCAGCGATCGCACTTTTAGTGAGCGCACTTAATACCTCCGAATCATCAATTACCCATGTCTGCTCAGTTAGTTTTTGGATCTCTGCTAAGTCAGGAATATCCGACACCTGCAAAGCGAAGACATTACCAGTGAATAAATTAAAGCCAAGGGCTAAGGCGATCGTCCCCAAAAATAGGCGACTAAATAAATTTTTAAGCAGCATTTTAATCACATTAATCACAAAATTTTTAACCTATTTTTAAAACTATTTTTTAAACCAAGTCCATTTATTTCCATTTTCAACACTATATCAATCGAAAAGGTAGTCATCAAAAAACACAAGTAAAATTTCATTTCTTCTCAACCCTAAGCCCCGATCGCTAATGCCGCGATCGGGATCTCCCGACGAAATCCACAAACAAGCAGATGGTTTTTACTCGCCATAAATTCTTATTATCAAATTATTATTAATTTTTTTTAAGCAGCCCTCAAATGATTTTTTTATAAAAATATGCATTATTTATCTGTGGATAACATTAGATCTTGATAGTTTGCCTGTGGAAAACCTGTGGAAAACTCTAATTCATCTGTGGAAAAACAGGCAATATCTGGGGAAAACTTTTAAATAAATGTGGAAAACTTTTACTAGGTATTTATACCCTGTGGAAAACTAGCCATTTTTTCCACAGGGTTTTCCACAGGTGGAAAATCTTAAAAGACTTGCTGAATATACTTTTCTTTGGGTTTTCCACATTTTCCACAGCCCCTACTACTACTATTAAAGATTTTTTATTTCTTTAAAGAGTAATAATTAGATCGAGTGAAAAAAAAATGAAAAACAAAAATTAATTTTGGCAATACAAAAATTGCTAACGATGTTATGATTGGCTTCCACAAATCAAAAAACTAAAAACTAAAAAGCTCCTATTGAAAAATTAAGTTTAAACAAGTTTAAAAGTTTTATTTTTAGCTCGTTTTTTGAGCTCGTTTGCCGAAGCTATGCGTAAAGTATTCTCCAATACATTTCCCAAGAGAGTTTAAAATCTCCAGAATCCTCAAAATTTAAAAAACTCACTTTAAGTAATTTAGTTTTAATTTAGTTTTTTCTGCCAATGTCAAGTTATCTAGATAGCAAGTGCAAAATACGGTTAACCAAACGATTAACCAATTTGGTGCGATTTGGCACTTGCCAGAATTAACCCTTTGGGCAAATCTAAACTCTAAAACTCCAGTTCCCAGTCTTAAAATCCAAAACTAGATTCTTCCATTGGTCAGAGAATACAAGAGAATACAGAAGTTATTCAAAATCTAGTTTTAGTCTCCCATCCCCCTATCTCACGTTAAAAATTCCTCTGTATAAACTATGCGACTAGTCTGCCCCCAAAACCAACTCGCTGCTAATCTTGCCCTTGTCGGTCGTGCGGTCGCATCTCGTCCAACCCACCCGATCTTGGCTAATATCCGTTTAGATGCGGACAGTTTAACCCAAAGCCTTGGCATGACTGCCTTCGACCTCAATCTAGGGATTCAGGTTTCTTTCCCCGCCCAAGTAGTAGAGGCGGGATCGATTACGCTGCCTGCAAAGTTGCTCAACGATATCGTTTCGCGGTTGCCCGATGAAGACATTACCATCAATGTCGATAAGGACAATACGATGGTTTCGATTGTCTGTGGTTCAGGACGCTACCAAATGCATGGCTTGCCCGTGGAAGAGTTTCCCGAACTACCGCAAATTGGCGAAGATGGCGAAACCACCTATCTGCCCGTAGAGGCGATGTTAAGCGGGCTTTCTTCCACCTTGTTTGCGACTTCCGCTGATGAGACGAAGCGGATTTTGACGGGGGTACATCTGACGGCTAATGCCGATCGCCTTGAGTTTGCGGCTACCGATGGGCATCGACTTGCCGTGGTACAGACAGGGTTTTTAGATGCGGATGAGCCTCCTGTGACCGAGGATACTGTCACGACTAATTTGGAAGTAACCATTCCTGCAAGGGCTTTGCGGGAGCTAGAGCGAATGCTCAATCAGCAAACCGAGGGAGCGATCGCCGTTAAATTTGATCGCGCCAATATGATTTTCCAGAGTGCTAATCAAATCCTCATTTCTCGTTTGTTGGATGGTACTTATCCCAACTATCGGCAATTGATACCCAGCCGATTCGATCGCCAAGTTACCTTAGAGCGCAAATTATTCCTATCTGCCCTAGAACGCATTGCGGTACTGGCTGACCAAAAAAATAATATTGTTAAAATCTCTGTTGATTCTACTGGGCAAGAGATTTCTTTGTCCGTTGAGGCTCCTGATGTTGCCGCAGGGAGAGAATCTTTACCTGCCCAAGTGTCGGGTGAGGATGTAGAAATTGCCTTTAATGTTAAATATCTGCTGGATGGCTTAAAGGCTTTGCCAAGCAATGAAATTCAAATTCAGATGAATAACCCGACTAGTCCTGCGGTGCTTGTGCCTATCGGCGCAACTAAAATGACCTATCTGCTTATGCCTGTACAGATACGTAACTAGATTTACGATATCACCCAAGAAGAGAATAGCAGCGCATTGTAAGAGATAGCTAGAATATAAAACCCCAAAGATGAGTGGCGGCGCTTTGCGCCGCCACTCATCTTTGGGGAATACTAAGTTAAAGCCCCACCTTTACTTTCTCAGTTTTATGTCTTAACTTTACAAGCGACAGCTATATCGCAGATAAAAATCCTGTAAACTTAGTTGAGTATGGACTTCTTACCACCGCCTTCAACTCAACTGCCACCTCACTCCCAAGCTGAGGTGAGACGGGCTAACTTTAATCAGACGTTGTCACCACTGCCAACGCTCGATCTCCGCATTGCCAGATTGCCTGTTGAATTGCCAACAGAGGTGCGATCGCAGTTGCAGCTTTTTTTTGATACCCTGCCCGATCCTAATTCGCTTGCCCAGCAAATTAACTCGACCCTAATTGCTCAAGCAGGTCCTATCAAACCCAATAGTCTGCCTAAGCCCAAGCCTAGGGATAAACCACGTCCGACTCTGCCACCGCGAGTAGGTGACAAGTTGAATGTGGTGAGCGATCGCCAAGAGTATGACGTAAATACACAGGTGTTTTTGGCTGAAGGCAATGTGGTAATTAATTACAAAAAATCAGAGCTGAAGGCCGATCGCGTTCGCCTCGATACGAAAACTCAGGAGGTTATCGCTGAAGGTAATGTATTTTTTACCAGAGGCGATCAAAGGCTTCGCGGTACTAAGCTTACGTATAATTACGGTAATGTTAAGGGCGAATTACTCAAGGCTTCAGGAGCTGTCGATCTTGGGAATTTACAAAGTTCAGAAGTTTCGCGATCGCCTGCGGATGTGGCGACTAACTCAGTGACGGTATCCGTTGGGGGGACTGGGGATGCGAATGAAGGAAGAGTGCGGCGCATTGGCTTTATTGCCGAGCGGTTAATTATCGACGGAGATAATTGGACTGCGGAAAACTTACGGGTTACTAACGATCCCTTTACCCCTCCAGAACTCGAATTGGTAACAAGCAAAGCGACTCTGACTCCGATTTCTCCAACTCAAAACCGCCTCGAACTCGAATCGCCCAAGATTGTTTTTGATCAGGGCTTTTCTTTGCCATTACCCGTTAATAGTATTATCCTCGATCGCTTTCAACGCTTTGCTCCTGCGCTAGTGGGATTTGATAAACGCGATCGCGATGGGATCTATTACCAGCAAAGTTTTGATGTCATTACCCAGCCTAATTTAAGCTTGCAGGTATCCCCACAATTACTCCTACAACGGGCTTTCTCTAGCCAAAGCGGATTTTCAGGGTTTGATATTTTGGGGATTGTGGCGACCTTAAATGGCGCTTTTGATGATGGACAAACTCTGTCGGCGCGAGCCAGTTTCTCAGGGTTGAACTTTTCTAAAATCGATTCTTTATTACGGTTTAATGTCAGCCATCAGGTTCCTGTGTTTGGCAATCATACCTTGGTGTCTCAATACGCCTTTCGCGATCGCGTTTACAATGGCTCGTTGGGATATCAGGATGTGAACAATATTCTTGGGAGTACCTTGATATCCCCTACCTATACTTTAGGAGATTCCCAAATTTCCTTTAACTATCAAGTCGCAGCTCAGTTGGTGGGAGCCGTGCGTGACGATATCCAACCCAGTACGATTGGTTCCCTAATCCGATTGCAAAGTGCTGTCGTGCTCAGTCGTGCTTTTCCCCTTTATCGGGGCGAAGCGTTGCCAGCCGAAAAAGAAACGGGATTGCGCTTCTCTCCAAAGCCTATCGTGCCGAGGTTAGATGCTTTCGTGACTGCCCAAGGTGTCAATTCTCTCTATTCCAATGGAGCTAATCAAGCAGTTTTGTATGGAACTATTGGTTTAGCTGCGGAAGTTGGTAATTTTGCCAAAGATTTTCTTGACTATACTGGTTTAACCTTAAGCTACACCCAAGCCTTCTCTAGTGGTAAATCGCCCTTCCTGTTTGATCGCGTTGCGGATAACAGATCGCTTACCGCTGGAATCGTACAGCAAATTTATGGACCACTTCGCTTTGGCATTCAACAAAGTTGGAGTTTGGATAGTGGCAACCTATTTGATTCGGTATATTCTCTCGAATATGCAAGGCGTACCTATTCTGTACTGATACGATACAATCCCAATCAGGGGTTAGGGGAATTCCTCTTACGGATTAGTGATTTTAACTGGACTCGTCCTCCCGATAATGTGACGACTATTCAAAATGGAATAGAACAGCGTAACTAGTAAATAAAAAGCCCAAAAGATAAGTGGCGGCGCTTCGCGCCACCACTCATCTTTTGCTTTTTGTGAATTCGGGATAATTTGAAACGGGTTTTGAGAAAGGTTTTGCGTAGCAAAACCTTTCTCAAAACCCAAAAGTAAAAGCCTTGCTACGCAAGGCTTTTACTTTTGGGCTTTTAAAATTTGTCAGCTTAACTCGAACTGACGTTTTTTTAGGCAGGAACGAATTTTAGAGAAACTCCATTCATGCAGTATCTTTGTCCAGTGGGATTAGGACCATCATTAAAGACATGCCCCAAATGACCGCCACATCGACTGCAATGGACTTCAACCCTTTGCATGAATAATGAATTATCGACGGTAGTACCAATTGCTCCTTCGATGGGTGCAAAAAAGCTCGGCCAACCTGTATGGCTATTAAACTTTGTGTCAGAGGTAAATAGGGGCAGATCGCAGCCAGCACAATTATAATTACCTTTGCTATATTCCTTATCTAGGGGGCTAGTAAAGGCTCGCTCGGTGCCATGCTTCCGCAAAACTTTAAATTGCTCTGGCGTGAGGATTTGTTTCCATTCTTCTTCGGTTTTCATGATTTTGTATCTTTTAGTTGCTTGATTGAATTGATCGGGTGAATTTGTGTCTACGGCGATCGCCGTATTGGTTGATGGCGATCGCCAAAACTGTAATAGCCATGAACCACCAACGACAGCGGCTCCAGTGAGCAAAAAATTTCTCTTCTTCATGGTTAAATTTAGTGGTTTGTATTACTTACGTTGCAACCCTTAGGATTGGATTAAGTGTTGGATTAACAACTGCTGAATTTAAAGTTGTAACAGCCACTACGATTTACAATCTAGTTTATAATTGTAACAATACTTAAAGCTGAGAAATCACTTCAAACTTTAAAAGGTTAAACAACAATGGCATTTGAACTCCCATCTTTACCCTACCCCCAAGATGCTCTTGCGGCTTCTGGTATGTCTGCTGAAACTCTATCATTTCACTATGGCAAGCACCACAAAGCGTATGTTGATAACCTCAACAACTTGATTAAGGATACCGATCTTGCTGATAAGTCCCTAGAGGAAATTATCAAGATTAGCTACAAAGAAGGCAAAGCTGGAATCTTCAATAACGCCGCTCAGGTTTGGAACCACACCTTCTACTGGAATGGGATCAAGCCTGCTGGTGGTGGCGCTCCTACGGGTGCTTTGTTAGATGCTATCAATGCTAGCTTTGGCAGCTTAGATAACTTTAAAACCGAATTTAAAAATGCTGGTGCTACTCAATTTGGTAGCGGTTGGGCATGGCTTGTGGCTGAAGGCGGTACATTGAAAATCACCAAAACCCCTAACGCTGAAAATCCTCTCATCCACGAAGGTCAAGTTCCTTTATTGACAATGGATGTTTGGGAACATGCCTATTACCTCGACTTCCAAAATAGCCGTCCTAACTTCATGGCTAATTTCGTCGAAAAGCTAATCAACTGGGATTTTGTTGCGGCTAACTTCGCGGCTGCCTAGTTATAAACCTTGCATAGCGCTATTGTAAAAGAGAAGCCTCGCATCGCGAGGCTTCTCTTTTTGTTGGGGCAATGTAAAATAAAGCATAAGCGATCGCCTATTTGCGTCTCTCGGTGAATACCATGCCCCTACTGCAAACCAAAACGCCCCTAGATACTTGGCTAGCTATGCCTTGGGAAGAATTTGTTAATATTGCCGATGCCCCAGACTCTAGCAAGCTGAAAAGTTACTATTACAACGGCGAGATGAGGTTGGAAAATATGTCCACAGGCTCCGATCATTCCAAAGATCACATGACTATTATTTTGAGTGTTGGTGTATTTGCAGCTTTGCGAAATATACCAATCAATGGACATGATGGCTGCTCCTATCGCAAAAAAGGACATACAGAATTTCAGCCTGATGCATCTTACTACATTGGTGACAAAGCCGATGTCATATCTTGGGGAACCCGAATCATTGATTTAGATCAATACCCATTACCCGATCTTGTTATTGAAATATCAGATACCTCTATCTCCGATGACTTAGGCACAAAACGCTTGCAATATGAGGAACTCGGTATTTCAGAATATTGGATTGTGAATGTTCAGACTATGCAAATTTTTGCTTTTACAATTGCGATCGATGGTAGTACTCGGCGGATTCGGGAATCGCTAGTATTGTCGGGACTGAAGTTGGAAATCTTGGAGCAAGCGCTGCAACGCAGTCGGCAGGAAAATCAGTCAGCAACGACTGCATGGTTAATGGAACAGTTTAGATAGAAGATAGTGGCACGCCACTATCTTCTATCTCTTAAAACGTTAGTACAGTGCGAATGGCATCGCCTCTGTGCATCATATCGAAAGCCTCATTGATCTCCTCAATCGGCATTACGTTCGTAATTAGGCTATCAATATCAATTTTGCCTTACATATACCAATCGACAATCTTAGGAACGTCAGTCCGTCCCTTTGCGCCACCAAAGGCTGTGCCTTTCCAAACGCGACCTGTGACTAATTGGAATGGACGGGTGCTGATTTCTTGTCCTGCGCCTGCGACACCGACGATGACGCTGACACCCCAACCTTTATGGCAGCATTCGAGGGCTTGACGCATGGTTTGGGTTCTGCCGATGCATTCAAAGGAGTAGTCTGCGCCGCCTTTAGTGAGATCGACGAGATAGGGAACGAGATCGCCTTCTACTTCTAAGGGATTCACAAAATGGGTCATGCCCATTTTTTCGGCGAGGGCGCGTTTTTTGGGATTAATGTCTACGCCGACGATCATGTTTGCGCCGACCATGCGACAGGCTTGGATTACGTTTAAGCCGATGCCTCCTAGACCAAAGATCACGACATTGGAACCAACTTCGACTTTAGCGGTGTTAATTACTGCGCCGATGCCTGTGGTTACGCCACAGCCGATGTAGCAGACTTTCTCGAAGGGGGCATCATCGCGGATTTTTGCTAGGGCGATTTCTGGGAGAACGGTGTAGTTTGCAAAGGTGGAGGTTCCCATATAGTGATGGATTTTTTCGCCATTGATGGAGAAGCGACTGGTTCCATCGGGCATTAAGCCTTGTCCTTGGGTGACGCGGATTGCTTGGCAGAGATTGGTTTTACCACTGAGGCAGTAGGAGCAGTTGCGACATTCGGGGGTGTAGAGGGGAATGACGCGATCGCCTGCTTTGAGGGAGGTGACACCTGCGCCGACTTCGACGACGATACCTGCGCCTTCATGTCCGAGGATGGCGGGAAATAGTCCTTCGGGGTCGGCTCCTGAGAGGGTGAATGCGTCGGTGTGACAGACTCCTGTGGCTTTGATCTCGACGAGGACTTCCCCTGCTCTGGGGGGATCTAGTTGGACGGTCTCGATTTTGAGGGGTTGTCCTGCGGCGAAGGCGACTGCGGCTTTTACGTCCATGAATCTTATGATGTCCCTGAGTTTATGGCTGACGATGTATTTGAAATTATATCGCGATCGCCTTTTAGTTGTTTTACACCAAATGTTTATCTGCCGATTTCAATAATTTGTTGTAATGAGCTTTGCAATGCCTGTACATCCACAACCTCTAATTTGCCAAGTCTTTTAATGACAAGCTGTTTCTCAAGGGTGGTAATGATGGGCTTAATCACTGAAGATTTTAATAGCCCTGCTTTTGACCATTCAGTTATGAGCGTTTCACCAAGCTGCAATGGTGTTTTGACTTGGCTGGTGACGGCGATTAGGAGTATGTCTGGTTTTGACTGATTGTAGCTATCTGAACTGATAACGATTGTCGGGCGTTTTTTCGTGGTGGTTTGATCGGTGAAGGGGAATGGAACTAAAAGCACATCTCCAAAGTTATAGGTTGTCATATTCTGCATCTTCGGGGTTGTCCCATACTTTTGAGAAGCTGGCTTCTGAGCGTTTGGCAGCAGTCATGACTAGATTCTGCTCAGAGTTGGTTTGACGTTGATAGAGAAAGTCGATAAAGTCTTCTACTTCTGTAATTTTGTCAGATGACAGGTTGCGAATTTTTTCTAGTAATCTTTGTTCAATTGTAATTGTAGTATTCATTGTTTTTATCTCATTTTGAATTTGGCTATATCCATTTCATCTGCAATATATCTAATAAAATTTGACTTACATCTGTTGATATTAGTGTAGCCCATCTGCTAAAAAATAAAAATGGGGTAATAAATTCATAGACAAATGTTATCAAGGTGTAGATATCTGACCGTTTAGGTAACGAAATCTCAAATAGAAAGAACTGTAGGGGCAAAGCATTCCCGCAGTAATCTATCAATTTTTGCGATCGCCTTGTTTTGGGAATACTTTGCCCTTAATCTTGTAATGTAGGGAAAAGCGATCGCTGAAGGTGGTGAGGTCAAGCAGAGATAGGCGATCGGTGAAGGCGAAGAGGGCGTAGCATTTGCGGATTGGGGCTATCTGTCAGTGTTCGAGATTGTGGCGCAAATGCTACGCCCCTACGTGACGGAATAATCAATGCAAATTTTTTCCTTTTTCCTTTCTACTTTTTCCTTTAGTTCAGGATCTTTTGTGCCACTTAGCCTAGAGGTTTTCACATGAATGGTGTCATGACCTTTGCTATTGAGTAATGTTTCTAAACTTAAGGGGCAATCTTCATCAATCAGGAATCTAATGCTCAACTTGCTTTCTCCATTGGATAGATGGTTTCATAGTTTAGAATCTCTGCGAAGTATGCTAGGGATGTAAGGATCTGCTGTTGGGTAACTGCGTATTCTTGCATGACTTCTTCGTAGCTCATGCCTCCAGCGAGGGAGCCAATGATAATCGCAATGGGGATGCGTGTTCCTTTGAGGACTGGTTTGCCATGTTGAATTTCAGTATCGATAGTAATGGAATCATGTAAGCTGGTGTTCATTATTTATCTCCTGAGTCAATGTTTGCATAGATGGAAATTGCGATCGCAGTTAAATGCTTGGTTTAATAATTATATTCCATTCGCTAATAAACTAGATATTGTGGAATGGGCGCAGCATTTGCGGATTGGGATTATCTGCTGGTTTTCAAGATTATGGCGCAAATGCTACGCCCCTAAGGAACGAAATAATCAATCCAAATTTTTTCCTTTTTCCTTTCTACTTTTTACTTTCTAAAAGTTGTCTGTCGCTTTCAGAAACATTGGGGTTATTGGTGAGGTATGGACGAAGCCAATCGCAGGCTTCAGAAATTGCTAACTCTGGATCTAAATCCCATATATTGATGGCGTTGTTATAACTACCAGATGCGATGGTTTTACCATCGGGAGAAAAGGTGATACTCCAAACCCCATTGCTATGATTGGTCAATGTCTGTAGTTCTTTACCATCGAGATTCCATAATTTAATGGATTTGTCATAACTACCAGAGGCGATAGTTTTGCCATCAGGAGAAAAGGTAACGCTATTAACCTCACTACTATGCCCTGTGAATGTCTGTATTTCTTTCCCTTCGATATCCCATAATTTGATGGTTTTATCATAACTACCAGAGGCGATGATTTTACCATCAAGAGAAAAGACAATGCTATTAACCCCACTGCTATGCCCCGTGAGTGTCCGCAGTTCTTTTCCTTCGATATCCCATAATTTAATAGTTTTGTCAGAACTGCCAGATGCGATAGTTTTGCCATCAGGAGAAAAGGCAACGATCCTAACCCCATTGCTATGCCCTTTGAACATCTGTATTTCTTTACCTTCAAGATTCCATAACTTTATGGAGTTATCATCACTGCCAGATGCGATAGTTTTGCCATCAGGAGAAAAGGCAACGCTCAAAACCGCATTGCCATGCCCAATAAGCGTCCGTAGTTCTTTCCCTTCAAGATTCCATAATTTGATGGATTTGTCATAACTACCAGAGGCGATGGTTTTTCCATCAGGAGAAAAGGCAACGCTATTAATCCCACTGCTATGACCCGTCAGCATCCGTACTTCTTTACCTTCGCGATTCCATAACTTTATGGAGTTATCAGAACTGCCAGATACGATAGTTTTGCCATCAGGAGAAATGGCAACGCTCCTAACATCATTGCTATGACCTCTGAACATCTGTATTTCTTTGCCTTCAAGATTCCATAACTTTATGGATTTGTCAGAACTGCCAGATGCAATGGTTTTGCCATCTGGAGAAAAGGTAATGCTCCTAACCCTGTTGCTATGCCCAGTCAGCGTCTGTAGTTCTTTACCTTCAAGATTCCATAATTTGATAGATTTGTCAAAACCGCTAGATGCAATAGTTTTGCCATCTGGAGAAAAGGCAACACTCCTAACCTTATTGCTATGCCCAGTCAGCGTCTGCAGTTCTTTACCTTCAAGATTCCATAGCTTGATGGAATTATCATCACTGCCAGATGCGATAGTTTTACCATCAGGAGAAAAGGCAACGCTCAAAACGTCATTGCTATGACCAGTTAGCGTCTGTAGTTCTTTACCTTCAAGATTCCATAATTTGATCGTTTTGTCAGAACTGCCAGATGCGATGATTTTACCATCAGGAGAAAAGGTAACGCTCAAAACTGTACTATGCACATTTAGCATCTGTAGTTCTTTTCCTTCGAGATTCCATAATTTGATTGTTTTGTCAGAACTGCTAGATGCAATAGTTTTGCCATTTGGAGAAAAAGCAATGCTCAAAACCGCATTGCTATGTCCTGTCAGCGTCCGTAGCTCTTTCCCTTCGAGATTCCATAATTTGATGGATTTGTCAAAACTACCAGATGCGATGGTTTTGCCATCGGGAGAAAAGGCAACGCTCCTAACCCCATTACTATGTCCCGTCAGCGTCTGCAGTTCTTTTCCTTCAAGATTCCATAGCTTGATAGAGTTGTCAAAACTGCCAGATGCGATGATTTTACCATCAGGAGAAAAGGCAACGCTCCTAACTCCATTGCTATGACCTTCAAGCCGATTAGCTTCGCGAATGTTATAGATGACTTCCCAGAATCGCCCAAAGGTTCTCCCCTCAATATAGTTAGGAATAATCTTGCGGATATTAGGATCGAAGATGCGCCTTGCTGCTCTTAATCCTGCCACCATCGCGTCTAGCTCCTTATGGGCAAGCCAATAAGCTTCGCAGGAAATACTTAAAGCTTCGATTTCGGCAATTTCAGCACGTTGGAGTTCTTTATCTTTCTCTGCTAAGGCGTTATCTTTCTCAACTAAAGCCGATCGCAACTGTTCTTTGGTCATCCGCAACTCTTCCGCCATACCGAAGACATATTTTTTGCGAATAAAGCTAACCAAATAATCATGAATCAACTGAAAACGGTCATCAGGCGAACTACTCACCCGAAAAGCAAGCCCCGAACCAACCAGAACCGCCAGCACTAGCGAGAGATTTTCTGCTTCGTTGAGAGGTTCGATCCCCTTAAAAAGGGGGACTTGGCTTAACTCTCCATGCCTCACAAGGGAGACTTGGCTTAACTCTTCTCCCCCCTTTTTAAGGGGGGCTGGGGGGGATCGAAAACCATTATCAGATCCCACCCCCAACAACTCCGCCGCAAGTTCCGCTTGCGTCTTTTGTGGACGCTTCTCCTCATTCCCCGTCAACGCATACAACACCCTCTCCGCCAAATCCTTATTCGCTACCCCACAATCCCGCACCACATTTTCTAACCACCGCTCCACCAACACCTCACTTGGCTTACGTCCCCTACTCTCAGAATTATTGTGATATGGTCGGCGCGAAGCCATATCACTGCTAGTCAGAGCCAGATATTGCTGAAGCGTAGAAATAGGAGGATTCTCTGACTCCAACTGCGCCCCCACCACCTGCAACTCAATCGGCAAAATCCGCAACTGCTCACCACTCAAATCCGTCACAAGGCGATCGATTAACTCAGGCTCCAAACGTAACTGCGATCGCTTAGTCAAAGCCTCGATTACCTGTCGCGCCTGATCCTGCGTAAAGTCCCCCAAATAGTAACGAATCTGCTTGCCGAGAATGTCGTTTTCTACTTTTTCTAGATCTACCGCGCGATCGCATTCCAATAAATAATGCAGATAGTCCTCCCGCAGAGACAGCACCACCCGCACGAAATCCGTATGCAAGCAAGCCTTAAGGAACTTATAAAACGGCAGGCGATCGCGAAAATCTTCCTTCTTAAAAAAGAAATCCTCAAACTGATCGAATATCAATACCGTCAAATAATTCTCATCAATATTCCGCTTGAAATGATGAATCGGATCGATATCGCGATCGCGATTGGGAAAATAATTCTGTAACTGCCGCCGAATTTCACCACTCCAATCCTTATAGGTATTGACGGCTAAAACTAAAACCCTGCGCCCATCAAAGCTTTCCCTGAATCTTAAAGCAGGAATCACCCCACCACTCAAAATCGAACTTTTCCCCGCCCCCGAATCCCCATGCACTACAGTCAAGGGAAATCGCGCCTGACCGATGCGATCGACCAAGTTCTTCACATCTGGCATTCTACCCGAAGCCTCAATCTCTTGAGCGATCTCATCGGGTGGCGGCGCTACATTCGTATAGGGATCGGGATTATTTCCTTCTCGTTTAGGATTCAGCGTACCTGCACCAATAAAAGCGCGTAGTCCATACTGCTGCTCCACCGATCGCTGATGTTGTTTGGTTTCAAAGGCTTCTAGGTATCGACCTGCGGCGGTATAGAGCGATCGCAATTCTCTTAAAACCGACACGTAGATCTGAGCGTCGTACTGATGCCGCCAGCTAGCTTTTACGCCCTCTAATCTCGCGATCGCCCCTTGGCGATCGCCCAATCCCTCCAAAGCCCTTGCTAACCAGACTTCATACTTTCCATAGCCATAGCGTTGGGAAAAAGTTAAATTCGATAACTTCAACGCTTCCCCTTCGCGATAGAGCGCTAAAGCTGATTCGGCAAACTCTTTTGCAGCGCGATAGTCCTTTGCTGCGAGTTTGACTGAGGATAACATGGCGAGATCGTGGGCTTCTCTCAATTGATTGGGGTAGATTTGCCTCAGCGCTAAAGCTTCGCGAGCGAGAGTTTCTAGCCCCTCACTCTGCAATTCTTCCATTGTCACCGTCAAAAAATTAATATATATTGCTACCAAATCCCAACGATCCAATTGACGGAATAAGTCAATACTTTGGGCAAAATATTCCCTCGCAGATTCATAAAAGGGATGCTTGTGGTAGCGATCGCTAAAGGCGAGCCCGAACTCGCACATCCCCAATTGCAACTGACAAATAGCCTGCTTGAGTCGATCTCGAACTGCAAAAATTGCCGAGCATTTTTTTAAAAATTCTTTCGCTTTTGCGATTTCCCTATTGGTGAAAGCAATGCATCCAAAGGCAAAATTTAGGTTGGCTCGTAATTCTGGAGCGATCTCGCTCTCTTGATTTTCCAGTTCAGCGATCGCTGACATCAGTTCAAAATGTTGCGAACTAGGGGAGGTTTCTGTACTGAGAGCCGTTTCTCGTTTATCAATGTCGTGAAAGAGCGCGAACATTGCCTCCGTTGATTCTCGTACTAACTCCTTTAGTTCTTCTACCCCAAGCTGAAAGGCGATCGCTCCTGCTGTCGTCCAGTTCGCCAGATCGCTTGCCTCACGAGTCAAAATATCCTGAGTGCGATCGTTCATCCACAGTACCATCGGAAATTCCAAACAATTGGCAAATTCCTCCCGCACCCGATTTGCTGATTTCAGAACTACTTCAATTTCCGTAACCGCATCTAACCCCAATACCATTAATACCTTGGGTTTCTGCTCAGTTGGCAATCGATGCACCTTGTCCATCAATTCCTGAATCGGTGCTAGCAAAGTTTTAGTATCAGGTTGCAGTTCAAGTATGGCGATCGCTGTTTCTGGCAAATTATTTTCGGCTAATTGCGATCGCAAGTCTTGCAATACGCGCTCCTGCAATACGCGATAGTTACATAAAGCGATCGACAATGAAAACCCTTGCGCTAGCTGGATAATGCGCGCCAACCTCTTTAAAGATTTTTGATTAACATCAGTAACACTCATTGTTTTGTTCCTTACTAATGCAAGACCAATGCAAGACTAATGCAAGACAGATCCAAACTAACGAACTTCAAAGCCAGTTAAGATCTTTTCTAATAGACGAGACAAAGAGCCTTCAACATCAGCGTAATCTGTAGATATGCGATCGAAATATTGTTTCATCATTTTCAAATCAGTTTTATCGAGATTTTTAAGATCTCGCAAGGTATCTCTCACATTGGCAAGCTTGACATCAACCATTCCTCTTTCTGAAACATCAGGGCTTGATAGTTGACTAATACTGGTACTAATCCTTCCATGGTTGTTTTCTAATTGATTGATAAATCCAGATACGATTATGTCTATTTCCGTTAATCGAGGTGCAAGAATTGTTAACTCCGACATTTTATCTGCTAAGGCTTTGGAGACTTTTATCTCAGAAATTAGCGCCGAATAAGAACGAATCAGTTGTGCCATTTTAGGAAACCCAACTGTAACTGACTGTTCTAGACTAGCCACCTTTTTTTGTAAAGCCTCAACATTGCTACGACCAGCAGGTAGAAAAAGTGATACAGGAATTTTATCTACCAATGATTTTGCTTCTTTAATCCCCTGTAAGACTGAACCTGCAAGGGTGATAATATCGCTCGAGGGCATCATAGGTTGCTGGCTCATAAAATGAAGTTCTCAATCTATAGTTTAGTTTAAAGCTATTCCCTTATACAAATCGCGGCTTAATTTCCAATACGACGATAAAGCTGCCACCTTGGTATATATTTGTCCTTGCTTCTCAGGATCTAACGTTGCTGCTATATCATTACACATTTCATAGATTTGGTTTGCCAGATTAGATGCCTTATTATAATCACGCTGGGAGAGATATTCTTCATATTGATGAGACGATTGATTTAAAGCATTAACAATTGTGGCATCAACAAATTCTTCCAAGCCTTGAATATTTTGGGTCTCGGATTGATTGGACTCCTCATTTAGATTGATATCTTCAACCACGAGGGGATTGATATCAAACCAACTTTCATTTTGATATTCATATTCAAATACCAAAAAACTTTTAATCAATTTCTCATAATTATCTTCGCCCCCAACTCGTTTTTGGTTTCGGACATTTTGAATTAGTTCCCAAATCTCTGGGGTTATATTTTTAGTGTTTTGACTGCGCTCTTGGCTGATAATACTTTCTAACAAATCTAAGGTAATTGGCGGATCTTCCTGCTGTAGACATGCAGATAGCAAACGCAATAAATTACGAACATGCCCACCAGTGACTTGACATAAACGATCTAGAATTTCCAGTTTCTCAAATACTTTACTAATTAGCTCAGTTTGGGTAGAGCCATCAACAGCATGGGGAAATGCCCTGAGCATCACAAATCTTCGGAGTAATGCCATACCTTCTTCGCATATGCTTCCATTGGCGAATCTCACTGGAACCATTGGCAAGATTTTGATATCCGTTCCAAAACGATCCCTGACAATTTCCCTATCTTTAGAAAAAGTCAATCGTAAAGGAACTGTATAGATCATATGGCAATCTAACTTGCGCAATTGATCGCCCCGTTCGACAAACAAATATCCAGCCCGTGACTGCTCTTTAGGATCGAGACGATTTTCGATGCGATCTAGATTATCGACAATGACCACTAATCCTCTCACTCCCCTTTGCTTGAGCTTTTCCTTTGCAGGAGCGAGCAACTCTTCGTTGATCGAATTAATGATGTTGTTAGTCCGTGCTTCTAACCGTTCGTGCATTTGGCGGCGCAGAGATGGACTGTCTTTTGCCTGAGAAATTAGCGCGGCAATTCCTTCTGATAGTTTGAAAGTTTTACTCAAATCTACTGAATTTTTTAACAGGGATTGAATATCTTTAATGTCTTTGAGTTCGTCAAATAATTTTTTGAAATAGGATGGAAAGATATTTATTTCTTGTTTGTCTAAACTGGCACTGATTTGTCCCACGATCGCTAACAGCACATCACTAACATCAACATCACTCAGTTCCAACTGGCGATCGCATTCAAAATAAACTACATGAAAATTTTGCTGCTCCAGTAAATATTTCAACCGCAAAAGCTCCGTTGACTTGCCACAGCCGATATGCCCAGTAAATAATTGGCAAGTCGCCTCATCGGGAGCAATCCGCGCGATCGTGCGTACCATGCTCTCAATCAGTCTTGCTCCGCGCACTGCTGAAAGATCGACATAATAACTCCGATCCTCTTCATTTCCCGAATCGAGAGGATGCGTCGGGTTGCAAGCCTTATAAAATCGCGAAAGTTCGAGATCCATAGTCGGATTTATAGGATGAGGATGAACCATATCAAGTGCCGCCTATCCTAATATAGCGGATGTAATACCAATTCACGAGAGTGTGCTAACACTTTTGTGAATTAAAAACCAAACCCAGTAAGGGTTTTAAAAGTACAAAATGACAGAGCCATTTTGTACTTTTAAAACCTGCCTATGAAAAATTGCTAATCGCCATAGATGTTATACTTTGACTTCAGCTTTCGGTTTTAGTGAGGAGCAGTCACTAAAAGTAATGGGGAAAGATTGGTGCAAATCCAACGCTGTCCCGCAACTGTGATTTTCTGTTGAAAAGCAGAAAAAGTCAGAACGCCCGCCGAAGCTCATTTCAAATCCATAAATCTACATCTACGAGGTAATAGATGAAGTTAAAAGATAGTGATTGGCAAGGCAATTTTGGCTATTGGCAAAAAAGCTTTATTCACGCAAACCTAATGATGATCGGCTATGCGGCATGGCAAGGCTTTTTGCAGCATGGTCGAGGAGTCGTGTTTTGTGATGTCGATCGCAATGCGATCGCTCCTAGTAACACAGGCTTAGAAGTTACCCAATTCAAATCTCAATTTGTTGCTGAACAAGAATTAATCTCTTCAATTCAAGCTTTTTCTCTCGATCAAGAATTGATCGCTATTCTTGTGCAAGCCGTTGGGAATTATGCCCCAGACAAAGAGATTGTTCTCCTGATGAAGATGGAGCAGCATCTCGAAATCAATCTTTTCCAAAATCTGAAAATCTTTCCCCCCGATTGTTTTGAGCAGGTTAACCGACGTTGGGAAGAGTTTCAGCCTTGCTTAGAAACATACCCTAAATGAGGGTTATACCCATTCCCAAAATGGCAACGCCATTTTGGGAATGGGTATAACCTGACTGAGTTTGGTGTTTACAGCAATTATCGATCAAACGAATCACAAGGAAATTCATGAAAGCCTTGCTTAGCAAGGCTTTCATGAATTTCCTTGGCTTGGGTTTGAGCGCAAAGCGCTGTAATTCACGAAAGTGTTGTCACACTTTCGTGAATTGGTATTAGATAAGGACGGGCGGAGCTTTGCGCCGTTCGTCCTTTGGACTTAGTACAGCCCATAGCGAAAACTGCTATATTTACTAATCTATGAACAATGTAATTCGCTACCAAAACGCTGCACTGCAATATTACCGAGATTTGACAGGCTCTTCCTATCTTCACTATGGTTATTGGGAACCAATTCCATCTCCCACAGATGAGTTGACGGTTACCAAGTTGCGTGTAGCTCAAGAAGCCTACGCGACCCATCTTCTCGCTTTCCTTCCCACCGATATTCATTCCGTATTAGATGTTGGTTGTGGCAATGGAGATAATGCTGTAGCGATGATTGAGAAAGGTTTACAAGTTGAGGGACTTGCTCCCGATCCACTTCAACAAGCTAATTTCTTGGAACGTACCAAGGGAAAAGCTTTATTCCATATTGATACCTTTCAAGAATTTGTGCAAGCGCCGCAAAAGTATTCCACACAACTTACCTACGATCTAATTCTATTTAGCGAAAGCACTCAATATATGTCGCCAGAAATGATCGCAGAAGGTTCGGCTGTGGTGGTGAAATCTGGCAGTTATGTGCTGTTAGCAGATATGTTACGGAAAGATCCTGAATATAAGGAAGGAATGTTCTCTAACTGTCTGATTAATGCCGATCTGCATAAATCAATGGAGAAGGCGGGATTTAAGTTAGTCAAGACCGATGATATTTCGGCACATATTGCTCCAACTTTGGATATCTGCGTGCAAAGCTTCCAAACCTTTGGCGTTTCGACCCTGAAATATATCGGCAATCTAATCGCGATCGCAGTTCCACCGATCTATAAAGTTATGCGTTACTTCTTTGGCAAGTCAATCAAAAACTTGATTACGGAAGGGCTTAATGCCTCGACTCTTTTTCACAAGCATCTCTGCTATGAGATTCAACTTTGGCAAAAGCTATAGCAACGAAGCCCAAAGATGAGAGGCGGCGCTTCGCGCCGCCTCTCATCTTTGGGCTGTTGATTTATCCTATAAGTAAGAGCGTGTTTGAGAAGTTAAGCGAGGCGTTTGAGGAGAATGTGAATCATGCCGACATAGAAAAAAGCCTCAGAAGTTTCAGGTAAAAGTTCGTACTCTCTTGTCAAACGCCGAAAGCGAGAAAACCAAGCAAAAGTACGTTCAACCACCCAGCGCTTTTGTTGGACA
>NZ_LIRE01000712.1 GCF_001402795.1 Pseudanabaena sp. 'Roaring Creek' | reverse complement strand
TATAGATAATTCAAATAAAAACTACAGCTTCGACTTCGCTCAGCTAGCTTACACCGAGGGCTGAGCGAAGTCGAAGCCCGTCTACAAGTTATTTAAAACGACTATATATTCCTTTCCCAATGAAGAATTAGACGTTGCGGCGCGAAGCGCCGCAACGTCTAATTCTTGGTTTTGTATGGGAGAAGTTAACTAAGTTGGGCTAAAAACTTCAAAAGAGCCTGTGTCCTTGGGGTGAGTAATTTTTTTCGATAGGCATCGGCAGCTTTTTTGATGGCATCCGCTTGGGTTGGATAGGCATGAATTACGCTCGAAAGTTGATTCAACCCTTTTTTGGCGACGATCGCTAAGGTAATTTCACTAATCATCTCGCCCGCATGACGGGCTACGATGGTTGCGCCTAAAATGCGATCGGAGCCGCGCTGATGCAGAATTTTGACAAAGCCCTCAGTTTCGCCATCGTAAATAGCGCGATCGACCCCACTAAAGGGGATTTTAATCTGTTCGGTTTCTAAACCCCGTTTATCGGCTTCGCTGGCAGACAGTCCCACATGAGCAATCTCAGGATCGGTAAAGGTAACCCAAGGCATTACCAGATCGCTCAGTTTACTCCTCCCCAAACCAAAGGGAGAAAACAGGGTATTCTTAATGACAATTCTTGCCGCCGCATCCGCAGCATGGGTAAATTTCCAATCCATACAGATATCGCCTGCGGCGAAGATATAGGGGTTGCTAGTTTGCAGATAGTCATCAATGAAAACCCCACGCTGTTGATCGTATTTCACACCTACAGCTTCGAGATTTAGTCCTTCCACATTGGGCGATCGCCCCGCCCCAATCAGAATTTCATCAACTTCTATGTTTCGCAGGGTTCCGCTTTGCTGATAACTAATTATTTTGCCCGTAGGCGTTTTGTCAACTCGTTCGATCGCACAGTCTAAAACAACATTTAACCCCTCCTCTATAAATTTCTGCTGCAAAATTTCCGACGCATCGGGATCTTCGCGATCTAATAAACGTGAATTTTTATGTAATAGAGTCACTTCACAGCCTAAGCGCTTAAAGGCCTGTGCCAACTCACAACCAACTGCACCGCCACCAATTACAGCAAGTCGTTTAGGGCGATCGCTAATTGTAAAAATCGTTTCGTTCGTTAGATAGCCGACTTCCGCCAGTCCTGAGATTTTTGGTATCGTTGCCCTTGCCCCAGTGGCAATGACAGTTTTTTTAAAGCGGAGCTGTCGCTCGCCAACGGCGATCGCCCGATCGTTGGATCGGGAGTTAATAAATCTCGCTTCTCCAAAAAATACATCCACACCAAGCTGGCGAAAGCGATCGGCCGAATCATGAACGCTAATTTCCGACCGAATTTTCCGCATTCTTGCCATCACCGCCGCAAAATCGATGTCAATACCAGCAGACGCATTAATCCCCAAGGGAGCTGCCGCAAGGATATCCGCCACCGCTCGCGACGAACGGATGAGGCATTTAGAGGGGACACAGCCCACATTCAAGCAATCTCCGCCCATCAAGTTTTTTTCAATTAGGGCTACTTTTAAGCCCAGTCCCAACCCTGCGGCTCCAGCCGCCACTACTAAGCCTGCTGTCCCTGCTCCGATAACGACCAGATCGTAGCTCGCCGCAGGTTCGGGATTAACCCATTCCAAGGGGCGCACTTTATCAATCAAATCACGATTAAATCGATCCACTGGCTGCATGAATTCAGCATAGCGATCGACATCTGGAGAAGGAGAGAATTGGCTCATGACTGGGTTATTAATTAGTTAGGTAGTTAGGAGATTAAAATTTTAGGAATCTTCACGGGTGTACCACCATGCCCATGCAATCAATACCGCCTGTAGTGGTAAGCGTCCCCAACGCAGGAAATCTGAATCAGGAATACCATCAAGGGAAATGCGGTTAACTGCCATATTGATATTTGCTGGAAATACCGCCACAAATAATGCGATCGCACCCCAAGCGGCAGCAATACTGACCGAGGGTAAGAGCAAACCAATCCCCCCTAAAATTTCAAATACACCACTAATGTAAACCAGTGCCAAGGGATAGGGTAAAAATGACGGAACGATCTTGACAAAGGGATTGGGCATTAACCAATGGAGAGTGCCTGCGGCAATCAAGAATAGGGCTAAGACGACACGCAGTAAAAACTTAACTGGTTTAATTGATTTAATTACGAGCATTTTAAAATAGTTTTTAAAATAGTTTTAGTTGTTGAGGGGGTGGAGCCAGACGATCCCAAGGTAAGGCGGGGACGGACATATTGGCTTTTTCTAACATTTCCTGAAAATATTTAGCATTGTGCGGCGATCGCTCTTCGAGCGGGCAATGCATGAAGAAATAAATTTGGGTATCTTGGGCTAGCCATTCTTGCAAGTAGGTTAGCCATTCTTGCCAAAAGCGGATATTTAAATTGCGGTCGGGATGACTGATAAAGCGAACAATACTAAAGGGTGCAGTTACCACGGGCTGTAAAGGTAATTTGGGTTTGCGGCGTTCCTGTTTCACTGGGGCAGCTAGGGCGGGATCGATCGCCTCCCCCAAGGGCAGATCGTAGATAGGACGCGAATCGAGGAGTACTCGTCCCATACCCAGTTCTCTTAACATCCTATTTAAGCGATCACCTGCCAACCCTTTAAACCAATCACCATGCCTTACCTCTAACGCTATTTGATATCGATCGCGGGGCAAAGCTTGGAGGAAATTTTCTAAATCCGTAAAGTTAGCGGGGCTATAACTCGGAGGTAACTGCACGAATACCACGCCCAAGCGATCGCCCAAGCTAGAAATTAAATCTAAAAATTGGTATGACTGCTCGATAAATGGCACTAATAAACCATTGTGGGTGAGATGCTTCGGAAATTTCGGACAAAATCGGAAATTGGGAGGCGTATCCTTTGCCCATCGTTCGAGCGTTTGGCGATCGGGTAGCGAATAAAAAGTCGAGTTTACTTCTACCGTTATCAAGCGATCGCTATAGAGTTGCAGCAACTTCTCAGAACGGCTCCCTTGGGGGTAAAAGTCACCAATCCATCCCTTATAAGCCCAAACTGCACAACCTAAATAAAATTGAGAGTTCATATTTTTTAAAAAGGTCTCGACAGAAGCCGAGGCATAGATGGCATATATAGGGCATACATAAAGAGGCGGCACTATGTGCCGCCTCTTTAATTATCCAAAATTATCCAAAAATGAGGTAGGAAAACGCAAGGCGGTTCCACTTACTTTTACTTAATTTGACTGAGTAGCTGTTTAATCGTTTTGATTAATTCAGGTGGGTGATAAGGCTTGGTTAGGTAAGCATCAGCCCCCTGCTTCATACCCCAGTACTTATCAAATTCCTCACTTTTGGTTGTACACATAATTACGGGTACATCCTTCGTAGAGGCATTATTTTTGATCCATCGGCATAGCTCATAGCCATTCATTTTGGGCATAACTACGTCGGTGACAACTAAATCGGGGGTTACTGCTTTTAGTCTTTCGACTGCTTCAGCACCGTCATTAGCTTCTATAACTTCTATGCCATTTTGTTTTAAATGTGCCGAAACCATCTCCAACACCATTGAACTATCGTCCACTACGAGGACTTTTACCATAACTGCCTTCCTGCTTTTCCTGTTGTGCTTTAGCGTAAATCTTCGTCAACATCCAACCCTTTAGAAAATTGGAATAATTTAGAGAGATAAATCGCTAAGGCAATCATAAAATTTTCAAAACCCTAAACATGCGATAAGGTCGTGAATATTACCTAATCAACATTATCTGTTTTTTGATCGCGTCTTTACAGAATTATTGATTCAAGTCTAGCTAATCAATGAAAATATTGATGTAGTTGACAGTATACCAGAATGAATCTTGGTTAGAGCGGGATGACAAGGGTTAAGTAGGTTAATCCTTAGCAAGTTAATGCAAGTTAATACTTCGCAAAGGAGCGACTGGGAGGGGCGGTAAATTGGGGTGGGCGATCGCTATTATTTGAAGGCTGTGGTCTAAGGGGCAATCGGGACAAAGCCTCTGGATTAAAACGATAACCAATATTGCGCACGGTTTGAATCAAATTTGGTTGTTGCGGATCGACTTCTAATTTTTTTCGCAATGATAAAACATGGGTATCCACTGTACGCGGATTGTTAATTTCATCTGGCCAAGCCTTTTGCAAAAGCTCCGCGCGACTTAAGGCTAGCCCTTCGGATTGGGCAAGCACGTAGAGCAGACTAAATTCTTGGGGCGTTAAATCGATCGCATTACCCTTGAGCCTGACTTGTCTTTGGACGAGATCAATTTTGAGGACTCCATAATCTAGGCAAGCGGGTGGAGCAGATGTGCGTAATCTGCGGGTTAAAGCTTCTACCCTTGCCAAAAACTCCTGCATTCCAAAGGGTTTTGTTAAATAGTCATCAGCGCCAGCTTTTAAGCCTTCGACGATGTCAGATTCATTGGTACGCGATGAAATGATAAATATCAAAGAACTTCTTTGCTTATGTAACCAACGGCATAGTTCCACACCATCCCCGTCAGGCAAATCAGTACTCAAAATTACCAAGCTGGGCTGTTGTTTTTGAAATACCAGCTTAGCTTGCTGACAACTCACAGCCTGAAATACCGAATAGCCTATCTGCTGCAAATGCCAACCCAAGAGAGAGGCAAGATTCGGATTACCTTCTACAATTTCTATACTGATCGGGATCAAAGAAATACTCTCCTGCCGAGTAATGCCTATAGCTCTCGGATTATGAGTCTGCATGATAACTCACGAACAGTCTGGATTTTGTAGCTGTAATTACTCTCTCTTTGCCGATCTAAAGCCCCACCCCCACTCTAAATGCCCTAGAGCAATTCTGCTCGACGATATTATAGCTGCCACCAGTCTTGGTTAGAACAAAGTTAAAACCCAAAATAACAGTATTGCCGCGCAGAGCGCGGCAATACTGTTATTTTGGGTTTTATACCAAGTACCTCAGTGTAATTAAAATCCTGAGCTAAAACCTGCGACGCACGCTGCGCGTGCGTCGCAGGTTTTAGGGCTTTAATATTGTCCTACTCTCTTCCCAGTAAAGAATTAGACGTTGCGGCGCGAAGCGCCGCATTGCTAATTCTTGGTTTTGTCTGTCTATTTCTGTGGTGGGAAGGGAGTAATATGGCTGGCGACAGCCATAAAAATTTAGCAATCCTATTACGAATCCAGTGACTTATCGAAATCCTGTACCGACGGTTGATATCATCATTGCCCTGCGCGATCGCCCCGATCGACCTATTGTGCTAATCGAGCGGCTCAATCCACCCCATGGCTGGGCGATCGCTGGGGGATTTGTGGATTATGGCGAACGCCTTGAAGATGCCGCCAGAAGGGAAGCAGAGGAGGAGACGAGCTTAAAAGTGGAGTTAATCGATTTGTTAGGGATCTATTCTGACCCCAGTCGTGATGAGCGCTTACATACGGTTAGTGCGGTGTATATGGCTGAGGCAGAAGGCGAACCCCAAGCCCATGACGATGCTAAATCGGTCGGTGTTTTTGCTGCTTGGCAAATGCCAAAGCAGCTATGTTTCGATCACGCTCAAATCCTAGAGGATTACTGGCGCTATCGTACCTATGGCATCCGCCCCCCCATCAAGTAAAAAATTCGGTAAGTAAGGCGGCGCGAAGCGCCGCCTTACTTACCGAGCTTGGCGCTACGGCAGTTGTTACGCGATCAAAAAAAGTTTGCTGGAGGTATTGACAATATTTCTGTTCCTTGTGTATATTAATAAAGGTCAAGAACACGCCCCCATCGTCTAGAGGCCTAGGACACCTCCCTTTCACGGAGGCGACGGGGATTCGAATTCCCCTGGGGGTATTCTTGAAAGACAAAAAAGCCCTTGCATTGCAAGGGCTTTTTTGTTGCTTAAAAATTCCTTCAAAGCAAAAGCAATAGGAAGGGCAACCCTACATTTTTATATAGCTGCCGCCAGTTTTGAATAGCTAGAAAAAAGATGAGTGGCGGCGCAGAGCGCCGCCACTCATCTTTTTTCTAGCTATTCAATAGCTTTTTACAATAATTTCTCTAAGCCATAAACAAGGGACTTAAGCGCTAGCACTTTACGAACGCAGAGCAATACCCCTGACATGTAGCAAGTGCGATCGCTAGCGTTATGTTCGATCTTGAGAGTTTCTCCGAGTGCGCCAAAAATTACTTCTTGACGAGCGACTATTCCTGGCACGCGCAAGCTATGAATACGGATATTTTCGCCGTAGGTTGCTCCCCTCGCCCCTGTCAGATGTTCCTTTTCTTCGACGAGGGGGGGATTAAAGGATTGTCCTAATTCGGAGAGCATTTGTGCTGTTTTAATCGCGGTTCCACTTGGGGCATCAGCTTTTTGATTGTGATGCAACTCGATAATCTCGACATGCTGAAAATACTTAGCAGCAGCGATCGCTGCCTGCTGCATCAAAATCACTCCCACTGAAAAATTTGGAGCAATAATGCAGCCCGTACTGGCTTTATCGGCAAAGATGGCAAGCTCGGCAATCTGCTGTTCGCTTAAGCCTGTCGTACCTACAACGGGACGCACTCCATAGGCGATCGCCGATCGAATATTGTCGTAGATGATGCTGGGATGGGTGACATCAACCATTACTGGCAATTGGGACTCTTGGGCAGCTTGAGCCAAGACAACTTCAAGATTGTCAGTTACGGGTATTTCTAATTCCCCAATTCCAACAACTTCGCCGATATCTTCACCGAGGTATTGGCGACCGATCGCCCCGACAAGCGACATATCTGGGGACTTGGCGATCGCTTTGATAATTTCGCGCCCCATTTTTCCCGTTGCCCCAGAAACAACTACAGGTATCTTGGCATTATTAGTCATGGATTAAAACTGGAAAACGTATGTTTAGAAGATTTCTACGAGCTTACAGTGATTTGTCCTGAAACCCAAAACCTGTAATACCAAAACTATAGCTGTCGCCAACTGTATCAGGACCTAAAACCCCAAAGAGAGTTGCCGCGCGGAGCGCGGCAACTCTCTTTGGGGTTTTGATTTTGTCCTAACAAAACTGGCGGCAGCTATATAATTAAGCCCACTTGCTTAGGCACAATTAAATATAATAAGTATAAAACTTAAATATAAAAGCTAAAAGCCTGTAGTGCTTGCACTACAGGCTTTTAGCTCTAATTTTTTAATCATGTCCAGCTACTTATTCATTTGTGTTCATTGCAGAGTAATTACAATTAAATGCTAGATTTTTGGACAAAAACCAGTGGAACTTGGATCAATGTCTTGGCGATCGCTATTGGTACGAGCTTAGGACTAATCCTACGCGGTCGTTTTCTCTCCCAAATCTTACCTATCCTCAAGCAGGCGATCGGACTAATTACGATATTTGTAAGCTTTAATATGGCAAATAGCTTGCTGAGGGTTAAAGCTGGTGTTTTGGATGGTGTCATCCTCTCGCTGATCTCCTTAATCCTTGGCGGCACGATGGGCGAGTTGGGGCAAATTGAAAAGCGATTAGAAGCGATCGGTGACTGGTTGAAAGCGAAATTTAAGGGTAAAGGTAAATTTACCGAAGGATTTGTTGCGGCTAGCCTATTGTTTTGTATTGGACCAATGGCAATTATTGGCAGTCTTAACAATGGGCTTAGGGGTGACGATAATCTTCTAGCGCTCAAATCGACTCTAGATGGATTTATTTCCATTGTGTTTGCGAGTACCTACGGCGTGGGGGTGGGATTTTCCGCTTTGCCCGTTGCGATATATCAAGGCTTTATGTCTCTGCTCGCGGGGAATTTAGCTCAAAGTCTTCCCGATCCCGCTAATGCTCCATCAGTGTTGATTATTACAGGAGTGGGGGGATTAATGTTGTTAGGGTTGGGGCTAAATCTTTTAGAACTAGCTAAAGTACGGGTTGCCTCTTTTCTACCTGCTTTAGCGATCGCTCCCCTAGTCTATTGGCTAGCAGATAGCCTGAAATAGTATTAGCTAAGCCCTTAAGCTCTCTGGCGCACGCTAAGCGTGCGCCAGAGAGCTTAAGGGCTTAGCCCAAATCTTACATTGATGTTATTTATGCTATAAATTACTTAAGCTCCTCTGTGGCGTGCGTGACTACCGATAATGTGTCTTGATCGATAATTGTTTTCTAGGAGTCTTAGCAGTCTTCGCCGCAGTAAACCAGACTTGCATCTGGGAACTTAAGTTAGGTTAAGCGCCTTGGCTCCACCTGGTTTTACCGGGTCAAACAACTGAGGTAAGACGGCGTTGCGGAGGGGTGACAAAACCTATTGCAGTATCCTATTGCAGTATTATTTAACATGGTAATACCGAAATCATATAATGTGAAAATTATAGGGCTTCAAGCCAATATCAAATAAAACTTTTAAAAGTGCTTGCAATTCTATCAAACCATGTTATATTAGCTAAGCGAAACAACGCGGGGTAGAGCAGCCTGGTAGCTCGTCGGGCTCATAACCCGAAGGTCGATGGTTCAAATCCGTCCCCCGCCATTTTATAAAAGCAAAGACCACGAAATCTTCGTGGTCTTTGCTTTTATTCTCTTTTTGTACGATCTTTAGGCATTGGTGATACTTCTAAATAGGTACCCAACTATTACCCCAATAATTAGCGCCCATATTTGCCCAGTTTTGACAAAATTATCCCAGCCTTTGCTGATGTCTCCCATGACATCTTGTTTGAATTGTTGGGCCAATAAATCCATATTTATATGCGCCTGTATATCGGCAATGGGTAGATGATTGGCAAGATTGAAGTGGGATGCATTAATTACCGATAGGTCGGCACTCGATAACAGGTGTTGAGCAAAATCAAGCATAATTTTCGAGGATGAGTTTTTGGGATTAAGTTAATTTACTAGAGCTTTACTCTAAGGTTTTATCGTTTATGTGTAAAACCACTAGAGTCATGTCATCAGTATGATTATGCCCTTCTCCGATGAAGTTTTGCACTTCTTGGAAGATGTAATCAAGAATCATTTGGGGGCGGGTTACATCATCGGAAAGCGGAAAGCAATTTTGGCAAGCCCAGTCCAGAGCTTTACGGAGATTTTCTTCATCAAAGCGATCGCCTTCAGGACTTGCAGCCTCTGTAAACCCATCCGTATAGTAAATAACCACATCCCCCGCATTTAGGTTGGCACTCCGCTCTTCATATTTGGAACCAGCCTCTAAACCAATCAAAGCGCCCATCGTGTCGAGGGCATGGACAGATCGAGTCTTGGCGCGCCAGTGCAAGGCAGGCGTATGGGCAGCATTACTAAAGGAAAGAATCTGGGTTTCGGGATCGTACTCCGAATAAAACATAGTTACGAAGCGATGGGATTTTTCCAAATCTTCATACATCACTTCATTGAGGTGTTCCAGAATTTTGCTGGGGGAATGATTATTTAATACCTCAGCACGCAACATTCCTCTAGTCATAGTCATGATTAAGCCTGCGGGCACTCCCTTGCCCATGACATCGCCCACGACAAAGCTCCAGCGATCGCCTTTTTGAATGGGGATAAAGTCGTAGTAGTCACCGCCAACTCGACTGGCTGTCGAGCAACGTGCCGAGATCTCAATCCCTTGAATCTTGGGACAGCTGCGCGGCAAGAGTTGGCGTTGGATTTCTGCGCCGATCTCCATCTCGCGATCTTGGCGCTCTTTTTTGATTAATTCGGTTGTGAGTTCGTGATTTTCTAGCCCTACCGAAGTTTGATCGGCAACGAGGCGCATCAAAGTGCGCTTATTGTCTGTCCACACATAATCAGGCTTGCGACTAAATATATAGAGACGACCACGCACGGAATTTTTGACTAATACCGATGTGCCAAACAAATGGACATCAGCGCCGAGATAGCGACTGACCATCTCGTCAAGAGCAGTTGGGCTACCAGTTAAAACCTGCTGAATGGCTCGCTCGATCGCCGTTCTGACCTGCTGGGCTTTCATGCCACCTTGATTGCGTTCGGGGCAATGCAGCGACTCTAGACGGATTTGTCCGCTTGCTTTAAATAAAATTAGTGCGCCACCATCAGAGTCAGTTACACGACTGGCAATTAGGGGAATTAATTCTAAAAATTGGTTGAGGTTACTAAAGCTGCGGAGAGCGTAACCCAAAAAGCTAAGTAGCTCATGGATTTTGTTTTGATCTTGACTCATCCGTCTGAGCAGATCTTTGAGATCCTTCATCACCATTACAGAGGCATTGTCTGGATCTGGCTGTGGTGGGAGGGATCTATTTCTAGGTGGCAATGATAGGGACATACCAATGCTGCAACGCTAGGTGGTTAGTATGAAAGCTAATTTAGTCCAATAGTGTAGCCTTAGTTGGACAAAAATTAACAGGCGATTTCAGTAATTTTCTAAAAGTTATTTCAGAAGACTCATCTCACGATATCGATTTGGTCAATTCTGTACGCAAATTACGCAAATTACGCAAATTACTAGTTACTCAATAGGGCTTCTACAAATTCATAGCTGGAGAATGGGCGCAGATCTTCGATCCCTTCGCCAGCGCCGATAAATCTGATGGGTAGCCCTAGTTGCTGTACTACCGCGATCGCTACGCCACCCTTTGCTGTGCCATCGAGTTTAGTAAGGATCACACCCGTAATTCCTGCGGATTGGGCAAATACCTCTGCTTGCTTGAGTCCATTTTGTCCTAGTGTTGAGTCGAGCACTAGCAGGGATTCGATCTTTGCCTCGGCGGACTTTTTATCAACGATACGGCGAATTTTGCTGAGTTCCTCCATCAGATTTTTCTTGTTTTGCAATCGACCTGCGGTATCGACGAGTAATAACTCCGTACCTCTAGCTTGGGCAGCACTGATGGCATCAAAGACAACGGCGGCGGGATCGGCATTTTGAGCAGGATTGCAGATCACATCTACATTCGATCTCTGTCCCCAACTCTTGACCTGTTCGACGGCGGCGGCTCGAAAGGTGTCGGCGGCGGCAATTAGGGTTTTGTAGCCTGACTTTACACTTAAATGTGAAAGTTTACCTATGGTTGTGGTCTTACCTGCCCCATTCACGCCCGTGATCAACCAGATATTTAATTGGCTTTTTTCTGGGATCAGCATAGGTAGGGGAGATTCTCCCTTATGGTTGACATCCAGCATTTCGCGCAAAATTTGTTTGAGATAGGCGATCGCTTCTTCAGGAGGCAAAACTTCCTTACGCAGTTTTTCCTGTAACTTGGCAATAATTAGATCCGTTGCCTTCACGCCCACATCGGCTTGTAATAACAAAGCCTCAATGTCATCAACGGAATCGGCGCTAAGCGGTCCTTGTCCGACGATCGCCTTGAGTTGATTGACTAGAGAGAGGCGAGTTTTGTCTAAACCTTGGCGCAGTCGATTGAGCCATGTGATTTCCTCAACGGAAATTTCTTCGGGACGACGACCCTGAGAGGCAAGTACTTCCGCCGACCAGATAAAGTCATCATCAAACTTGATGGTGGCTCGGCGACGAGGCGCGGGTTTAACTTCTGGCTCTGGCTCTATAATGGCCGTGGCTTCAAGGGCAGCAATGCGGGCTAGGCGATCGCTTTCGGACTGCATCCAAAAGGGGACAGGCGCGGTTTCCGCGATCGTTTCTATCCTCTCTATTTCGGTGGCGATCGGTGGAGATTCCTCTGTAGCGAGTTCTTGAGAGATAACTATGGGATTTTCTGGCGACTCCGTGGGAATGACTTCAGGCTCGGTTGCTGAAATTGGCGCAACGATCATTGCAATTGCGGGTTCGGCGATCGGCGGCTCTGTAGTTTCTAACTTGTTAGTATCTTCTGGCACGACAGATCGCTCGTCAGATTCAGCAATTTCTGGAGCGGGCTGTACTTCGATTACATCTGCTTGCTGCTGGACATTTGCATAGGCTGCTTTTGCCCAGTTCAATAAATCTTGAGAGGCAGGTGATACGGTAGAGCCAGAATCGACAGCTTCCGATTCTGGTGCTTTTGCTTCAGTTTGGACTGGCTCTAAAGGTTGACTATTTGTATCTTTGTCATCATCAAACTTTCGCCGAAACCAGTTAAACACCATACTAATACCCTCGCGCAATGCCTCAATCTATAATCAGTCCAATAGTAGTTGCAGATAGTAAATGCCATCTAAGTAGCTAGGCATAATTAAAAACCAAATTCAAAATCTGTGGTGCAAGCGCAGCGTACACAAAGGTTTTGGATTTTATATCTAATTGCACTTAGCTAATTAAATCCTACTCTTGAATTTATTATCAGCCTACTAAGCTAGTTTACGTTGTATGGGTTACTCGCACTAAGTCTGATCTAGACGGTTTCCCGAAATATGTCAATCCTAATCTCCAGAGCCAAGGCACTGTTTAGCTAAAGTGTTCTCGACATATTTTTGCCTTTTTTGTTGGCATGAAATTTGTTGGCATGAAATAGGTATTTCAGAATCCATCCCTCATTAACTAACCAGAGATGAGTGGCGGATGCTTCGCGCCGCCACTCATCTCTGGGGTTTTGATTTGTCTTAGCTATCTCTTACGTTGCTGTAGTTACCGCCAGTCTTATTAGGACAAAATTAAAACCCAAAATCATGTTGTCGCGCGGAGCGCGACAACATGATTTTGGGTTTTATGTCCTGATACAGTTGGCGGTAGCTATATATCAATACCAAAAAGAGAAGGATGAGCTAGTCATCCTTCTCTTTTCGGTATTGATATATAAGCAAGAATAGGTGGAGCAAAACTCTGTCTATTCTCTTTTGTCTATTCTTTTTATATAACAATCCTAAATTGCTTGTGGAAGCATCCAAAAAGAGGGGCGCTTCCACAAACTCAAAAAATCTACATAGGAATAACCTATTTTGGTCTATTTCTTTTTGATGTCTTTTGCCATATTCAAGAAGATATCCATGCTCGAATCCACTCGAGTATTGAGCTTCTTAGGCTCAAATGTTGATTGGGAAACTGGCTCAGAAGGATTGGAAATATTAATTTCAGAACTTTCAATTTTTTCGGTCGCAGATACAATTTCTGTGATTTCTGCACCTTTTACACCGTTAATAGTAGGGAATGTCTTTTTGACAGCTTTAGGTGTTCGCATGTAGTCGATATTGCCAAAGGTTTTGGCCGAATCTTGGTCTAAAAAGTAAGATGACTCTTGACCCTCGGACTTCTCTTTTTTATCTTTTTTCCCAAATAGTCCAAACAATGCCATATGGTTATACCTTTTTCGCGAAGTTAGAAAGAATTTATTTTTATATTGCGCTATGTAACATTTTAGCAATATAAGTCAATAAATCTTGCTATTCGTCCAACGGAGTTTTAATTATGCCGAGCTACTTAGGACAAATCAAATTAGGGCAAATCAAAAATCGAAAAAATAAATGGCAACATTTCGGGATGCCATTCGCTGTGGGGAGCAAGATGGTGATCGAGACAAATTAAAACCCAGATACGTTCATCCTTTGGGATATACACATATCTGGGTTTCGTTGATTGGAACAAAGTGTCCTCTTTACTGACGATCAGCGATTACAGTCTGTAGTTGGCATTGTTAATACGTTCGCGCCCCATCGACTCATCAGGTTTTTTAAGGGTGAATTTATCAGCATTTGCTTTAATTAGTTCTTTTTGACCATCGGTTAACCCAGCGATGTTAAGTACATCGTCTAGGGACTGATAGGGTGCGTTATCGATAATGATGCGCCCTAGGGTTGGATACATACCACGCACTTGACGGAAAGTGTTGATATTGGAGTTATTCAAATCAATTTTACTAAAGTCTTGGGTATAGAAATTAGTAGCAGGTAAGCCTTCGGCAAATGCAGTGTTACCGCCAAAAGAACCTAAAAGGCACGTTGTCCAAATTGACGCGATCGCCACTAATAAAACAGAAAAGCGTATAAGTGCTTTCATGCCTAAAATCTCTCAATTAAAAAAATAATTTATTCACTTTTGAGATTAGCAGAAAATTGGAAACGCCACGCTTCGCGCCCGACAATTCAGACATATGTAAACAATTGTCTCTATTTGTTAATTTTTCTTCATAAATCTTCAAAGAACTCCTAAGAGGCTCAAATCGGTTTTATGGCTTATCCAGTCATGATCCCAGCCATGATTTTACGATTTAAGGCGATCCTATAGTTTTAAGTAACTATAAACAACTACATAGTCTACAAGAGAGCATAGGTACAATGACTGTCTAGAAAATGGGTGGGTAATTACAACGGTTACTTTTGAATATGTTAAGTCTCGAAAACTTCCCTTGGCTCACGTTTATCATCGCCTTTCCCATCGTTATGTCTTTGGTAGTTGCTTTTGTCCCAGACAAAGGTGACGGCAAAACGATTCGTTGGTTTGCACTTGTAGTGGGGCTGATTGACTTTGCGGCGATCGCCTATGCTTTCTGTACGAAGTACGACTACAGCAACCCAGGGCTCCAACTCGTTGAAAGATATGAATGGGTTCCCCAACTGGGGCTAAATTGGTCAGTTGGTGTTGATGGACTCTCGATGCCTTTGGTCTTGCTGACTGGATTTATCACCACATTAGCAACCTTGGCAGCTTGGCCCGTTACGCTGAAGCCACGTTTGTTTTATTTCTTGTTACTGTCGATGTATGGGGCACAAATTGCCGTCTTCGCGGTACAAGATATGCTGCTATTTTTCCTCACTTGGGAACTAGAGCTGATCCCCGTATATCTATTGCTATCGATTTGGGGAGGATATAAACGCCTCTACGCCGCTACAAAGTTTATTTTATATACAGCGATCGGTTCGCTATTCATTCTTGTCGCTGGACTAGCAATGGCTTTTTATGGCGATACGGTCTCCTTTGATATGCAGACCCTCGCCAATAAAAACTATCCTCTTACCTTTCAGCTTCTAGCCTATGGAGCTTTCTTAATTTCCTATGGCGTTAAGCTGCCAATTTTCCCTCTGCATACGTGGCTCCCTGACGCTCACGGTGAAGCAACTGCACCAGTGCATATGCTCCTTGCAGGGATATTGCTGAAGATGGGTGGCTATGCGCTCATGCGCATGAATGCAGGCATGTTACCCGAAGCCCATGCGTACTTTGCACCAATTTTAGTGATTTTGGGGATCGTGAATATCATTTACGCGGCGCTTACTTCCTTTGCCCAGCGTAGCCTCAAACGTAAAATCGCCTACTCGTCAATTTCCCACATGGGCTTTGTATTGATTGGGTTAGCTTCATTCACCGATCTCGGTACGAGTGGGGCAATGTTACAAATGATTTCCCACGGACTCATTGGCGCAAGTTTATTTTTCCTTGTTGGGGCAACCTACGATCGCACGCACACCTTGATCCTCGATGAGATGGGTGGTGTGGGGCAAAAGATGCCGAAAATTTTTGCGATGTTTACCACCTGTTCCCTCGCCTCTCTTGCTTTGCCAGGGATGAGTGGTTTTGTCGCCGAGGTAATGATATTTGTAGGATTTGCGACCAGTGATGCCTATAGCGGGACATTTAAGGTAATTGCGCTCTTGCTTATGGCAGTGGGCGTAATTTTAACGCCGATCTATCTACTCTCAATGCTGCGGGAAATTTTCTATGGTGAAGAAAATAAAACTTTAACTTCCCATGAAGAATTAATTGATGCCGAGCCACGGGAAGTCTTCATTATTGCTTGTTTGTTGATTCCCATTATTGGGATTGGCTTCTATCCTAAAGTTGTTACCCAAATCTACGATTCGACAACGACTAAACTGGCGGGAGTGTTGCGCGAAGCCGTTCCTGTCTTAGCGAATAAGCGCGATAACAAGCGTTTGGCAAACTTACAGGCTCAAGTTTCGCCTAGCTTAACTCTGACCAACTTAAGCAAATAGTCTAGTTTTGGTAATACTAATTCACGAAAGTGTGACAACGCTTTTGTGGATTAAAAACTAGACCTATCAAGGGTTTTCAAGTTAAGAAATGGCGTAGCCATTTCTTAACTTGAAAACCTTTTCTTCCAAAGAATAAGGCGACGCATAGCGTCGCCTTATTCTTTGGAAGAAGAGAATGGCAGCGCGAAGCGCTGCCATTCTCTTCTTAGCTATATGTCGATTGACATTTTATGGTTTGGCTTTTGCTTCGATCGCTTCTAGACGACTTTTGAGATCTTGATTGTCCTTGCGCAATTGATCGAGTTCTTCGCGCAACTGCTTTAACCCTGCATCCTTCCCGATCGCTCTTTGGACGCGCTGAATTGCTTCATCAGCGGCACGGCGTACTCTGCCATCGGGCGTAGAGTCGGAAAGAGAATGTAGTACTCCTATGGCACTCGCACTATCAATTTGACCTAATGCACCGACGACAGACATCTGAGTCAAGAAGAAGGTCTCCTGCGCGATTACTTTCAACCGATTGAGAATCTGTTCTGTTTTGGGTTTGGTTTGGGATTTCCCCATCGCCCCTAAGGCCCGAATTGAGGCAAGGCGCAATGGTTGCGGTACATCAGGTTCCGTATACTTGATAATGGTTTCCATTGCCTCGTCGGAATCCTTGAGCTTCGCTAAACCTGCGATCGCTCCCGATCTAACCACTTCATTCCATCCCGATCGCTCCTTGAGGACGGTTTGTAAAAGTTTCACCACTTTAGAAGGTTCACGTTCGGGGCTCAAGGCAGCAGCAAGTTCGCCCGTTAGTCGCGCCGCAGTGGCTTCTACGTTGTAGCTAGGATCGCCTTTTTTGATAAAAGGTTTGATGAGATCTAAACTCTTCTGTACCTTGTTCTGCGCCAATCCTGTAATTACCGCTATCCTTACCTTGGCATCGGTATCTTCTAAACCCTTCTCTAGGGCTTCAAAGGCTTGATCTAGTTTGATGGAAGCGAGATTCTCAGCGATCTCTACCCGTACGCCCCAGAAAGGCTCAGATAGAAGAGCTGCTCCTAAAGCCTTTACCGATTCCAAACCGCCTTTTTTGGCTAAAGCTTCTGCACATTGAATTCTGGCGATCGGATCGGGATCGGACTGCAAGCCAGCTTTCAGTTCAGCCACACCATATTCAAGACTGACTTGTTTGAGATAGTTATTGCTGCGATCGAAGCTAATGTATTTGGGCTTTTGGGGCAAGGGAAAGTAAAAGGCTTGATCTTTTTCAAATACACGCACCGTGAATACTTGAGAAGCTTCTTCTTCAAAACCAAAGCCAATGGGAATCCTGAGGTCAAATAGTTCTTCCTGTGTTTGGGTAATGGAGATCTTTGCCAATTTATTATCGCCATCCCAGCTATAGCCGATCTTATATTCAGGATGTCCGCCGCGAAATACATACTGATCGAAGAGAAACATACAGTTTTTACCTGTGGCTTCCTCGATCGCCCTGAGGAGATCGATTGTCTCTACGGTTTTATGGGCATTAGTCCTTACAAAATGATGAATTGCCTTCCAGAATAGCTCGTCACCTAGCTCTGTCCTGAGCATATGATAGACACAGCCACCCTTTTCATAGATATGGCGATCGTAGAGTTCGATCGCTTCGCGATAGACATGGGTCACCATCGGACGGCGATAGCGATCGCGATCTTCGGAAATATAGCGTCGTGCTTCGCCTAGTAGATAATAAGCAGCTTCTTCGGATCCATATTCATGGTCTGTCCAGAGTACTTCTGCATAGGTTGCCGCGCCTTCCTTGACCCATGCGTGCGACCAATGCTTGATCACCAATAGATCGCCAAACCATTGGTGCGCTAACTCATGGGCAACTAGGCTTTCACTGGAGCGATTGTCGATCGCGGCTCTCTGGTCTAATACACAGCGATCGGTTAGTAGGGTCGTAGAAGTGTTTTCCATGCCCCCGAAAATAAAATCAGCGACACAGACCTGAGCGTATTTAGGAAAAGCATAGTCATAGCCATACTTTTCGCTAAAGAACTCGATCATTTTGGGGGTTTTACCCATCGTTAAGATGGCTTCTTCGGCGGTGCGAGATTTATCGACATAGTAGGTGACAGGCTTCCCCTTCCATTCGTCCTTTACTTCTACAAAGTCACCAATTGCCAAGGTCATCAGATAGCTGGGATGAACTTCTTTCTGTGACCAATGATAAATCTTCTCTTTTTTGAGATCCTTAACTTCGATCAATTCCCCATTAGAAATCACCATTAATTCCTTAGGAACTTTAATCCGAATCTCGGAAGTCGCCAGTTGTCCAGGGTAGTCAAAACAAGGAAACCAATAGCGTGAATCTTCATCTTCCCCTTGAGTCCAGACCTGCGTGGGTTTGTGGGGTTGATGTGCGGTAGGTTGCACGAAATAAATTCCCCTCTGGGGCTGCTCGGCAGCATAGGCGATCGCAATTTCGATGGGAATGCCTGCTCTCGTCGGTTCGTTTAGATAAATCTTGAGAAATTCACCATCGTAATCGAACTTACATTTAGCCTTATCAGGATCGGGTTTTGCCTCAATGCGATCGGTAATCGATACGCTATCGATTCTCAGACTGACGGCATCTAAATTCAGATCGGTGATGCCATCACGCACGGGACGCAGGCGAATTTTGCAGCTACCTGCAATCGTTTGCTGGGGAATATCAAGCACCAAATCTAGGGCAATATGCTCGACTTGTCCAGGGCGATCGGGACTGTAATGGGGCTTAGCTCCTGGTAGATGAAAAGACTTATGTTTTTTTGATTTGTCACTTTCTCCATCCCATAAACCTAATTCTAAATAGCTATCCCAAGATTTGCGGGTCATAAAACTTGATCTCTAACACTGGCTTTAATTTCACCATAATATAGCAGTCTCAAAAGAGTTGGGAGCCCATAGCTTGATGGTGCTCTCTTGGATCGTGTAATTAACGATAACTGTTATTGCATAGCTGTCGCCAAGTGTACTAAGACATAAACCCCAAGAATTAATTGGCGGCGCGAAGCGCCGCTAATTAATTCTTGGGGTTTGATTTGTCCTAATTCAAGTGACTGTAGCTATAACAACTAAAGTCATGACTTGTAACGCGCGTGAAGTCGCAGCCTTTAAACATCCGTTTAAACATCTATTGTTTTTTTGATTGCTACTCGAATTGTGGCATTTCTAGGGAAACTGGTGCGAATTCTAACTGGACGGCAGCTTGTCGGACTTTGGCGGCGAAGGCGAGCGGGTCGAGGTCGAATTGCTCGAATAGTTCGCGCCCGCGCAGACAACGTAATTCTGGATTTTCGGCTGCACCGCTGACTACCCACAGCACAAAATCTTTGTTGCTACGGGCATTTTCAATCTCGATCGCTGAAATTGCAAAGGAATCGCGATCGCTGGTAAAGCTTTTAATTACTACTGCTTCGCAGCGATTGTCCTTGGTACATTCGAGATCGTAACCCACTTGGGACTTGTCCACCGATCGCACCATCCAGCCATCGCGCATATATTGAGCCATCACGGAAATCATGGCTAGTTTTTCGGCAGTACTGGGATCTTCGATCGAGAAAGGAATCGGTTTCTCCACGATGCGATCGACAATGCGATCGACTACGCGATCCACGACCCTCTCTACCTCAATGATTTTCTCGACTTCGACTAGCTTCTCCACCTCGACAATTTTTTCAATCTCGACGATTTTCTCAACTTCAACCAGCTTCTCCACCTCGATCAACTTCTCGACAATCTTTTCGACTTCCACAATCCTTTCGATCGTTTCAGGTGGAGGCGATGCTATTAGCTCTGAGCTAGAAAAGACCGCGATCGCTTCTTCAGGGGCGGCAGAATTTTCAACGGGAATTGCCGTTGGCTGGGTTTGCGGAGGCAACTCAATGATGAGGTCACTGGTTTCTTCGTCATCACTGACGATCTTTTTCGCTATGACTGGCTCCACCGTAATGGGGGCATCGGCTTCAGGTATGGAGGTTGCGGCAGGGGCGATCGCGTAGTTACTTCTTGGTTTTGCCTTGGGAAGGGAATCGATGGCGAGGGTTTCCAGAAACTCCTTCGCTTTCTTTGCCTTGTCGGGTTTACCTTGAGTTTGATACAGCACGATTGCCTTCCGCAGATCGTCACCAGCGAGGGTTTCATCGGCTATATCGGGTTGAGAATAGGTTAAGCCGCGATAGTAATAGGCATCAACATTGCTGGGCTGCAATTCGATCGCATGACTAAAGTCGCGAATTGCTTCGGGAAATTCCTTCAAAATGTAATGGGCTCGTCCGCGCCGAAATACCGCTAAGTCGCGTTCGGGGCTTAGCTCAAGGGTGCGGCTAAAACAAGCGATCGCCTGTTCGTAACTCCTGAGCTTAAAGTAGGTGTTACCCAAGGACATATGGGCATCGGCATAGCTGGGATCGATGGCGATCGCCGCCTCAAAATCCGCCATGGCCTGCTGCAACTGTCCCAGTAAAAAATTAATTTCGCCGCGCTTAAAATACGCCAGACGCGCCTTATCGGGACGCATGGAAATTGCTTTGCCATAGTCACCAACTGCCTTCGCATATTCGCGTAAACTCACATGGGCATCACCCAATCCTAAGTAAGCCTTGATGAAGTTCGGATTGAGTTTGAGGGCTTGACGAAAGGACTCTAGCGCATCCTGTGGGAATCCCTGCTGAATATCCTCTAGACCCCAGCGGTAATAGACATCTACGAGACTAATCCCCTTGCCCGCGCGAAATGCCTTTTGGGTCTGGCGTTCCCATTCACGATCTAGCATCCGTACATATTCTTCGCGAAACACCCCTGCATCGGTTTGGGGCTCGAGGGGCATACCCTGAAAATGGGGCAATTGGCGCAGATAATCGGTTCTAAGGGGTTCATCGAAACTGACACAGGCATCCCATGCGACCCAGATCCGAAAGTTATTAACCTGAGAGTCAATATCGTAGGCTTCGCTGAGTTCGCGGTAACGTGCCGATCGCAGTTTTAGTTGATATTCCCGATCGGCGGGAACGACTGTTCCCGAAGCAAAATAACCCTGATTGGCACTACCAATCCGCTTGAAATATGCGCGATCGCCCACCTTGAGCGTTTGGATATTGCCGCAGTTCCAAGTAACGATATACTGCTCCCCCTCGGAGATATCGGCGATCGCTTCACGAATGAAATCGCGAATCTCTGGCTCTGTCTGCTCGTTACACAGGAAAATTCTTGTGACCATAGGGCTATTTATACATTTGAACCGATACCAGAGTAAGAGCTTGCTAAAGCTAAGAGCTTGCTAAAGCATAATTACTCTTTGAAAATCTTACAAAATCTGCCATAGAAATTTTTAAATATGTCCAGATTTATTTGAAAGCCAAAATTTGCAAGCTAAAAAACTAAGATCGGATTTAGCAAAGCTTTTAAGCCTTTAGATAACCCTAGAAATATCGAAAACCGCTATGGAGCTATTGAAATTAACTGTAGCCGATCTTATAGCAATCGCTAGTAAAAAGCCTAAAAAATAAGAAGAGCGTTTAGTTGATCCTTTGTTTTCCTAAATTTGGCTTTCTTAAACTTGAGCATAGACAAGATCGGGGCGCAAATCTCTAGCTCCATTTAAGTAAATATGCTTAATCTGGTGCTGCTCAAGCGGCGTATTGACATGAATTAACACCCTGATACAACGCGCTAAGCTGCCCTGAACGTACATTTGTTGTACATCCAAAAGTGGCACATTTTCCCATTGCGATCGCGATCGGGCGATTTTGGCAGGAAAGACGACATCAATATCTGTTGTTGCCGAAAAAGTAGCACTCACGATTTCACGCGGATCGATATCATTTTGTGCTTCGATCTCCTCCATAAGCTCTAGCACAGCCCTCTCTAGGGCTTCGTATGTATTTGCCTCAACTGTTGTTGCACCACGAACGCCACGTACACGCCAACCCACGTTTTACACCATCCGTACTGTATGTAAGTGTTTTTGATTGCTAATTTGATTGTTAATCATATCCATCATTTATCAGATTACCCCTAAAAAACAATGTTAAGTTAATTGCGATCGCCTAAAACATAAAATCCCGACGCTTGCTATTTTTATGATCGACACCTTTAAAGTCTCACCCCTGATTCGGATTACCTTGCTACTGCTTTATCTTGCACTCACGGTTCCTTTACCATTTTTGAGCAATTTTACTCATTCCTCGGTTCCTGCTACATGGTTGAGTATCGTGCTGGCGATCGGCTTTGTTTTTTTGTATGGGGCGTTAAGCGATCGCGTAGTTCTTGATGACGAGGGCATCAGACTGACTTATGCTCGGTGGTTTCCTACTTTTTTACGTAAAGGTTGGTTCTTGGCTTGGCAGGATATCGCCACACTAAAACCAAGGATTACGGGACAGGGAGGGATTGTTTATTATTTTGTAAGCAAAGCTTCAGATCGAGCCTACCTATTGCCAATGCGGGTAGTTGGTTTTTCACGATTAGTCCAAAGGGTGGAAGAACGCACGGGTATCGACATGGGGCAGGTGCGTCCTCTGGCTCAGCCTTGGATGTATCTGATTTTGTTGGTGTTTACCTTTCTCCTAATTCTGATGGATAGCTGGACGATTTATACAGCTCTAAACCTGCCTCACTGATATAGCAACGTAAGATTTACTTAGGACATAAATCCCTAAAGATGAGTTGCGGCGCTTTGCGCCGCAACTCATCTTTAGGGATTTGATTTGTCCTCACTATCTATGTACGTTGCTATAGCCGTCACCAAGTGTACTAGGACATAAACCCCAAGAATTAATTGGCGGCGCTTCGCGCCGCCAATTAATTCTTGGGGTTTGATTTGTCCTAAGTCAAGTGACTGTAGCTATAT
>NZ_LIRE01000240.1 GCF_001402795.1 Pseudanabaena sp. 'Roaring Creek' | reverse complement strand
TATAGATAATTCAAATAAAAACTACAGCTTCGACTTCGCTCAGCTAGCTTACACCGAGGGCTGAGCGAAGTCGAAGCCCGTCTACAAGTTATTTAAAACAACTATAAGGTTGGCACGAAGCGCCAACCTTATCTTCTTCGGTTTTATTGCAACTCAAAACCCCAAAAAATTAGTGGTGGCGCTTTGCCCCGCCACTAATTTTTTGGGGTTTATACTCTAAGTATCTAAGTAAACCTTACCTTGTTATATTGTCTCGCTCGAACTGGGAACATCGAAGGACAACTCTAGTTGATCGCTCGATTCTTCAATGGCGGCTTCGTCCTTGTCATCAAGGTCATCAAGGGGCATAACGTCACTAGCATTAACAGCAACAATTCCCTCAGCAGCAACTTTATCAGCAACAACATTAGTAGAGCTAACATTGCTGATATCGCTCACAGCGGTATCTAAATTGTTCTCCGTTGGAACCGCAGTATTCACCACATCTTTGCTAACTTGAGTTTCCACCCGATCGCTTTCTTTAACGACTCGCTCGTTCGCTTCCACATTTTGCGCTTTAGTAGCAGCGCTCCTCAGCTTGATACTTACTTCGGTCGTTCTTTCTGCCACCAGAGCTATGCTCGATGGGGATATATCTTCGGAGGTCTGTATGGGATCTTTTGCCGCGATCGCATCAAGGGCGGCTTCTGCGGATAGATCCATTTCTAATACCGAAGAATCCTTTAACTCCTCTTGGTTTGGAGAGGTTTCTTCATCAGGGTTATCAAAAAGACTTACCAGATCGGGTAACTCTTCCCGCACCATCCGAATGGGCAGATTTGCGATTAACGCGGTCATGCGTTTATCCGACTCCAAGCGGATATCCAACGCGCCTTCATCAAGCTCTACATATCTTGAAACTACCCGCATGATTTCATGGCGCATATTTTCAAAAACCTGTGGCTCGATCGCGGCTCGATCGTGAGCCAAGATAAATTTCAAACGCTGCTTGACTTGCGCTCCACTTGGGACGTTACTTCTTTGAAACAGGCGATCGAGCAGTGTTGAAATCATTTCTAACCTCAGGAATTCCCACTAATCCAGCTAGACAGACGGGCAAAAAATCCTTTAGGGGGTACTTCGAGTTGTAAGAACTCGATATTTTTGCCTTCCAGTCTCTTTGCCACATTCTCATAGGCAGTGCCTGCTAGCGATGGCTTATCTGACAACACCAATGGTTCCCCTTTATTAGTAGAAACGATCACCTGTTCGTCATCAGGAATTACGCCAATTAATTTAACTGACAAAATATCCAGCACATCTTCGACACTCATCATGTCGTTATTTTTTACCATAGCTGGGCGAATACGGTTCAAAATTAATTTAATATCCGTAATTCGGTTGGCTTCGAGCAGACCAACTACACGGTCGGCATCTCGCACCGCCGATATTTCAGGAGTCGTCACGACGATCGCTTCCTTCGCCCCTGCGATCGCATTTTGAAAACCTGACTCAATCCCTGCGGGACAGTCAATTAATACGTAATCAAAATATCGGCTTAAAACCTCTACTAGAGCCTTCATATGAGCAGCAGTAATGGCAGTTTTATTGCGCGTTTGGGGAGCGGCTAAGAGCGATAAATTAGGTTGACGCTTATCTTTAACTAGGGCTTGATCGAGCTTACATTCTCGTGCGATCACCTCAAGGGCGGTATACACGATGCGATTTTCTAATCCCAATAAAAGATCGAGATTTCGCAAGCCAAAGTCAGCATCCACCAAAACCACTTTACGCCCTAGTTTAGCGAGCGCCATGCCGAGATTTGCTGAAGATGTGGTCTTGCCGACACCACCTTTACCTGAGGTAACAACGATAATGCGACTCATGTTTACGAATTACTAATTGACGAGGGATAGTTTAGCGAAGAATGATTAAATGCAGAAAAGTCAACTACTTGGACAATTTTAATTGCAGGTGTACCCTGCGTACTGACCAAGGCTACTTCTGGACAAAAAGATGTACTCGGAGTCTCAACACGAGCAATAAAACTAGCAATCCTAATCTGGGTGGCATTGAGGTGCAAAGCCATCACTACCGATTGAGCATTACCTTTAGAACCTGCATGAGCCATGCCTTTCAGCTTGCCACACACGATAATATCGCCTTCAGAGATTAACTCCGCACCAGCATTGACATCACCGAAGACAATAATACTGCCTGAATGCCGAATTTCGGTACCAGATCTTACGGTCATCTTAATGTATAGCGGATCGTCCGTTGGCGCATTAGGAATTGGATTAAATCCTAACAACTCACGAAAGACAGTGCCTTGCTCAACAGAAAAACCCATACTAGCAGCATTGATCGCTGTCTGACGACGATTAGTGACAACACAATGCAACAATAATTGGTAATTTTGCAACGACTCATATATTTCTTGCAGTTGACGCGTATCCAATAGGCGATCGCCTGCTTGCAAATATACCTGTGTACGGGGCTTCCAATCATGACCACTCGCCGCCATGCGTTGCTCTAGCTGCGAAAGTATTTCTTCCCAAGTTAAAGTTAGTAATGAAGTCTCAGAATTAGGCGATGCCGACGCATCTGCACCAATAGATGGAGAAGATGAAGAACCATCATTGGATTTATGAAATGGTAGCTTGATCTTTTTTTCAGTTGGCAATAATAGATTGAGCTTGCCCTCAAGGGTTTTAAACCTTACTTGGGAAATTTCAGGATCGGGAATTGCCTCAGCATCTGGCTGAGCCTTTTTAGTAGGCTGGCTGGGAATTGGCTTGAGTTCTCCCCCCTCCACATCTGCAACCGTAAGAGGGGCAGGGACATTGCCCAAGGAATCTTCACTTTTTTCAGTTACTACAATAACTTCAGGCATCTCCGCAGATGACAAATCCCCTGCAACCGACTGAAGTTTCGTAGGAGGCAGAGGATTCGATTTCACGGCAATATTACGCTGGTTGGCATTCATGAAGCTTTTTTCAAATTTAGCACTATCCATCCATCTACCACCAAAGCTCTCGGAATCACTGAGGTGGTGCAAAAACAAAAAAGCAGAAAACAAGGGGGCTTAAGCCCCCTGTTTTCTCTAAGCCGACGGTAGTAACTGAAGGCTGTTTTCAGAACCATTAAGGGCTTCTTGTTCGATCACTTTGACCTTGCCATCGTCATCGACATCAACCTGTACGGATGCACCTTCACGGACTTTACCTGTAAGGATCTCTTCCGCAAGAGAATCTTCAAGTAAACGCATGATGGCGCGACGCAACGGACGTGCGCCGTAGCTAGGATTGTAGCCCTCTTGGACGAGTAGATCCTTAAAGCGCTCGGTTACCGTGAGGACGATATTCTTATCGAGCATCCGCTTGAAGAACTCGTTGAGCATGAGATCGGCGATCTCCTTGACTTCGGGCTTGGTTAACTGACGGAAGACGATGATTTCATCGAGACGGTTGAGGAATTCTGGGCGGAAGTATTGCTTGAGTTCTTCGTTAACTAGGGAGCGAATGCGCGTATAGAGCGCATCTTCTTGGCTAGCGGCGAAGTCAAAGCCGAGTCCACCACCACCCTTTTCGATGACTTTAGAACCAACGTTCGAGGTCATGATCAACAGGGTGTTCTTGAAGTCAACCGTACGTCCTTTGGAGTCGGTCAAGCGACCATCTTCCAGTACTTGCAATAGCAAATTAAACACATCGGGGTGAGCCTTTTCGATTTCATCGAATAGCACCACGGTATAAGGGCGACGACGCACGGCTTCCGTAAGCTGACCGCCTTCGTTATAGCCGACATAGCCAGGAGGCGAACCGATCAATTTCGATACGGTATGGCGCTCCATGTATTCGGACATGTCGAGGCGAATCATCGCATCTTCAGAGCCAAAGAAGTAAGCTGCGAGAGCTTTGGTTAGCTCGGTTTTACCAACACCTGTGGGACCAGAGAAGATAAAGCTAGCAATCGGACGATTGGGACTCTTGAGACCGACACGGGCGCGACGGATCGCACGGGAAATTGCTTTTACCGCTTCATCCTGTCCGATCACGCGGCTATGCAATGTTTCTTCCATCTGCATGAGCTTAACGGACTCGGATTCGGTGATCTTGAGTACGGGTACGCCAGTCCAAGAGCTGACGATGTAGGCAATGTCCTCTTCGGTGACGTGAATTTCGGGAGCGTCCTCGGTAGGTGCTTCTGCCTTTTTGGTTTGGCTGAGGGCGCGAATCTGCTGTTTGAGATCGATTTCCTTATCCCGTAATTCCGCAGCTTTATCAAAGTCCTGCTTGCGAACCGCGTCATCCTTTTCTTTAAGGGTTAACCGCAATTCCTTATCAAGTTCTTTGGCGGCGGGAGGTAACTGGGAGTTAATCAACCTTACGCGGGATCCAGCTTCGTCGATCAAGTCGATCGCTTTGTCGGGCAAGAAGCGATCGCTAATGTAGCGATCGGATAGCTTCGCGGCAGCAACGAGGGCTTCATCGTCAATCTTGAGCTTGTGGTGTTCTTCGTAACGTTGGCGTAAACCGATCAAGATTTCGATGGTTTCTTCCACGCTAGGCTCACCAACCATGACAGGCTGGAAGCGTCGCTCAAGGGCAGCATCACGTTCGATATGCTTGCGATACTCATCAAGGGTAGTTGCGCCGATGCACTGGAGTTCGCCACGGGCAAGGGCAGGCTTGAGGATATTCGCGGCATCGATCGCACCTTCAGCAGCACCAGCACCGATCAGAGTATGGACTTCATCAATTACTAAAATCACATTGCCAGCGGTGCGGATTTCTTCCATGATCTTTTTGAGGCGTTCCTCAAATTCACCACGATACTTTGTACCCGCCACTAGCAAGCCAATGTCTAACGTAACCACCCGTTTTTCTTGGAGAATGTCGGGAATGTCACTATTAGAAATGCGTTGAGCAAGTCCTTCTGCGATCGCAGTTTTACCAACACCTGGTTCACCGATTAGTACTGGGTTGTTTTTAGTGCGACGACCGAGAATTTGGATTACTCGTTCAATTTCTTTCTCGCGACCCACAACGGGATCGAGCTTGCCATCTTGAGCTAGCTGGGTCAAATTAGAACCAAACTCATCAAGGGTAGGCGTTTTGGTACGTCCCGACGAACCACCACCTGCGGAGACTTCGGCAGTCTCGCCCAACATACGAATTACTTGAGTACGGACTTTGGACAGATCTACGCCCAAATTTTCTAAAACTCTAGCGGCAACGCCTTCGCCTTCGCGAATTAGTCCTAGCAACAGATGCTCGGTACCGATGTAGTTATGTCCCAACTGGCGAGCTTCTTCTAACGACAACTCAAGGACTCTTTTGGCGCGAGGCGTGAAAGGTATTTCGACGGCGACAAAACCAGAGCCGCGTCCGATGATTTTCTCAACCTCAATGCGTGCATCTTTGAGGTTTACACCCATCGACTTCAGTACTTTGGCGGCAACGCCAGTTCCTTCTCCGATCAGACCCAATAGAATTTGCTCTGTGCCGACAAAGTTATGACCGAGGCGGCGAGCTTCCTCTTGAGCCAGCATGATGACTTTAATTGCTTTTTCTGTAAAGCGTTCAAACATGGCGTTTCCCCATACTTTGCTGCGTTCTGGTTAAAGTTAATACTAGCACAGCCTTAACAGCATTCTGTAGGTACGGATCTCACTCCCTTTAACCAAACTTTTAACTAAACTTAAAGCTATGCCTTAGGTATATTTTTGGGTATTATCCACCTATTTACACAATATTTTCACATAATTTGTCGAATTTTGTAATTTAGAAAACAGATTTAACGCCCTTAAAGTGAGTAGGCATAGTTAAATTAGGAACTTGCTAAGTAGCTGGCTAAGTAGCTGGGCATAATTAA
>NZ_LIRE01000711.1 GCF_001402795.1 Pseudanabaena sp. 'Roaring Creek' | reverse complement strand
AAATCCCACCACCATTAAGCGCCGTATTACCAGAGATAGTGCTATTGGTGAGCGTCACGGCTCCATTGCCATAAATCCCACCACCAAAAGCATTAACCGTATTACCCGAGACAGTGCTATTGGTGAGGGTCACGACTCCATTGCCATAAATCCCACCACCAATATTCGCCCTATTACCAGAGACAGTGCTATTAGTGAGGGTCACGTCTCCCTTGCCATAAATCCCACCACCATTAATAGCCGTATTACCCGAGACAATGCTATTGGTGAGCGTCACGGCTCCATTGCCATAAATCCCACCACCAAAAGCATTAGCCGTATTACCAGAGACAGTGCTATTGGTGAGGGTCACGTCTCCATTGCCATAAATCCCACCACCAGTATTCGTCGTATTACCAGAGACAGTGCTATTGGTGAGGGTCACGGCTCCATTGCCATAAATCCCACCACCACCAGTATTCGCCGTATTACCAGAGACAGTGCTATTGGTGAGCGTCACGGCTCCATTGCCATAAATCCCACCACCAATATTCGCCGTATTACCAGAGACAGTGCTATTGGTGAGCGTCACGGCTCCAGTTCCATTATTATTTATCCCACCACCATTGCCTGATGTATTCCCATTGATAATTCTTAAACTATCAAACGTGGTATTGCCATTACCCGCGATATCAAAGACTCGCACCGCATTATTGCCACTCACCGTGACATTGCTTGCTCCAAATGCGCCACTGATGGTCAGATCGCCAGTAGTGACATTAATCGCCAAAGTTGAAGCCAAAGTAATCGCTGCTTGCGATCCATTAAACACAGTCGGGTCAAACCGAATATTATCAGCGCCCGCTAAAGCATTGGCATCAAGAATAGCTTGCCTCAACGATCCTGCCCCCGCATCATTAATATTCGTAGCCGTAAAAGTAACGAGCCGACCGTTATAACTATTCTGGGCTTCAGAACTAAACACCACACCCGTATTCAGTTTCCCAGTCTGATACTCTAGATTCCAGTTTCCACCAAGCTTACTGCTACCCGTGATATCAGTCGAAGCCGCGACATCATGCCCCGTATAATTCTTTACTGCTTGAACCAGTGCCGCCCCATTCTCTCCACTAGCGAGATTACAAGCATAGAGCAGAATATTCGCCGCAGGAGATAGAGAAGTCTTCCAAGCTTGGAGATCGTTGGCATATTTAGCAATATTCTCAGTACTAACAAAATCTTTGCCTAACCAGAAATTACCAACATCTCCCTCAGAGACAATATGCAAACTATTTGCACCCGTCACACTAGCCAAAGTTGCGGTAACTTTCTGAATGCCATACTGGTCTGGATTAATCACCGTCACGCTACTTCCGCCATTAGTGCCATCAAGTAATGTTTGATAGTTTTTAACCGTGCTGTCGATGAACACAAAATTCCAACCCTGTTGGATGTTGGTCGCATTCACAGAAGCTTGAGTGGTGTTGTAACGATTGGCAAGGACGTTGATGTTTGCTGCCGTGAGATTACCCGTAGCGATCGCCTCTCCCGCTTTGGTCGGTGCGGTAATCCCTGAACCAGTCAATAATTTTGGCAAATCAATTCCTGCGATCGCTTTGGTACTGCCCAATTCCTGCTGAGTGGCGATCGGGAGATCAAAGCTAAGAACACCACCTTCAGGCGTAATCCTTACATACTTACCATCAGGAACAGCCACGATATTGATCGTGCCGTTAGGTGTGGATATAGTTCCTGTATTGATCACTATCCCACCAACTAGAGAAATACTTTTCCCTTGCGATACGTTGAGATTTCCTTGATTGACAATTGCGCCAGAAGTTTGTCCTTGAGTTAGTGGCGATGTCGGACTAGTAAAGGCGAAAGCATTGGGAGTTCCTGTCAGATTCTTCAGATCACTGACGCTAGTATTCATGCCAAACCAACCATTGCCAACCTGAATTCCATTAGCAGTCGTAGCTGTAAAAGAAGCTGGCACATTTAAACTCGCATTTGACCCAAAAATCACACCTGCGGGATTCATGATGTAGAGATTGGAATTTCCACCTGTGAGTTGGATTAAGCCATTGATGACGGAAGGATCGCCGCCAACTACTCGACCAAGGATATTTTGAATGTTGGGTTGACTGAGGAAGTTGGCTATTTGTCCTTGACTTAAGCCAAACTGCTGAAAACTATGGAAGAGATTTGCCCCTGCTTGCGTTCCGCCTGTTATGTCAAATCTTTGTCCATTTGGCAATACGACGGTGTTTGTACCATCTTGCGCGGCGGTGATCGATTGCGCTGTGACTGGAGTTGTCACTAGTAGGGCTGGAGTTAGGGCGATCGCGATCGCCGTTGTTATCCCATACATTCGCGAAGTTGATTTCAGCATAATCTCCAACAACCCCATCAAAATTTTACTAGTTCTTATCACCCTAATTTACCCTGTAATCGCTATTAAAAAAACAGAATCAAAATCTGTCCAGTCAGATCAGCGTGCGGTAAAGATTTTAACAAATTTTTGCTAGACTGAAGCTGAGGAATACTCACATAAGCATATGAGATTTATTAGTCCAAAAACTGATTTTGCGTTCAAGAAAATCTTTGGCTCTGAACAAAGCCATGATGTCTTGATCAGTTTTTTGAATGCGATGCTTTATAACGGCGATCGCAGGATCTCGCAATTAGAAATTCTCAATCCTTACTTAGCTCCACGCATTCGAGGAGTTAAGGATACCTATCTTGATGTCAAAGCTAGGCTCGATAACAACACAAGCGTAATTATCGAGATGCAAGTATTGAATATTGAAGGATTTGAAAAGCGGATTCTCTACAATGCTGCCAAAGCTTATTCCATTCAACTCGGTATTGGGCAATCCTATTCACTACTCAATCCAGTAATTGCACTGACAATTACAGATTTTGAGATGTTTCCAGAGATGGATCGATTAACTTCTCGGTTTATTTTAAAAGAGAAAGACTTTTTGATTGATTATCCCATTTACGATCTTGAGTTAGTGTTTGTCGAGTTACCAAAGTTTGATAAAGCGATCGCGGATCTAGAAACCTTGGCAGACAAGTGGTTATATTTTCTCAGACATGCCCTAGACTTAGATGTTGTGCCAGAGAGTATGAATTCAGTACCAGAAATTAGGCAAGCCTTTGAGTTTGCCAGAGAAGGAAATCTCTCGGCTGAAGAATTAGATGAGTTACAACATCAGGAGTTCTTTATTCAAGATCAACATAATGCGATCGCTAAGGCTCTGAAGCAAGGCAAGACAGAGGCAACGATAGAAATGGCTACAAAATTGCTGGATATGCTGGATGATGAGGCGATCGCGCGGGCGACTGGACTTAGCTTGGCAGAAATTGCGGAATTGAGAAGAAGCTCTAAGAGATCCCCCTCAATCCCCCTTAAAAAGGGGGAAGAATTAAATTCTCCCCCCTTTTTAAGGGGGGCTGGGGGG
>NZ_LIRE01000239.1 GCF_001402795.1 Pseudanabaena sp. 'Roaring Creek' | reverse complement strand
TATAGATAATTCAAATAAAAACTACAGCTTCGACTTCGCTCAGCTAGCTTACACCGAGGGCTGAGCGAAGTCGAAGCCCGTCTACAAGTTATTTAAAACAACTATAATTACAAACCAAAACCCGTAAAGTTGCGTAGGGGCGCAACTTTACGGGTTTTGGTAATTTATTTTGCACGAGCACTTACCTATTCAACGGCAAAGGTAATCGCTACCACCGACCGAATATCTTTATCAATGGAGGCTGTGTTATATGATCCCCTGTTACTCACTTCGGTAGAGTATCGACCCGTAATCTGAAAGACATCCGTTTCTGCTTTACGAATTGAGCCAAGATGGCTACCCGAAACATTGACGATCGCTTCACCTCTTGCTTTAGCATCTTTAGTCGCTTCAGAAATCATATCCACGCGCAATTTCTCAAGTTGGGTATAAAGATATTCCGCAGGCTCGGATGTAAATGGAATTCCTTCGTTAATGAGATCGGTACTAGAACGCGCAATCCCTGTAATCGTATCAATATCCTTTGAGCGAATTTCAAAATGTTGGACGAGACGATAGGCAATCGTTTTACCAGTTTGCACTCCATTACTATTGATTTCAGGAATCGGTTGAGTCGCGATCGCGCTAATTGATATGTCGGCATCGGCAATATTTTTGGATTTAAAATATGCCTGTACCCTTTCGGTATGTTGTTTTAGTTCTTGATAGGCGAGTGGTAAGGTGGCTTGCTGACTAGAGACAGAGCTACGCCAGATGACAAAATCAGAACGAATTGGACGGGTAGCAGAACCAATGACAGTAAGCGTGTCGTTTGACCTTAGCGATCGCAGGGCGTTACTGGCGAGATAGGCGCTACCGACTAGGGCGATCGCGAGGGCGAGCATTCCGCTGAATAGTTGGGGAAATGCTTTGGGATTTGGGGCGTTGGATTCTGGCAGCATGGCTTTATGGGGAATCATGACTGAATTAGCTGACGCAGATGGTTGGCATTGGTTACGGGATGCAATAAATCGCAACTATTGAGCTATTTCGGTTTTTACTATTTCGTAGACAATTTGCAAATGGCGATCGCTGCTAGGATAAATTTGCGGTATAGGGTTAAACTTTAGGCACTATTAGAATTTTGTGAGTGAATGAGACAAAAGGTATGAGCGATCGCATCGAACAATCGCGAGAGTTGGTATGATGTGCATCCTTTGATTGTGGAGCAATTGAAGATTGAGAAGTTGATTTGATCCCCCTCAATCCCCCTTAAAAAGGGGGAAGAAGAATTGATCCCCCTCAATCCCCCTTGTAAAGGGGGAAGAAGAAAAGAAAATTCTCCCCCCTTAACAAGGGGGGCTGGGGGGGATCGAAGCCCTTAAACGTAGCAAGAGAAAATGTCTGACTTAATCGTTCTCAATGAGGAAAATGCAAAGGTTTACGATCGCTTGGTCGTATCCCTTGAGGCTGGCTTGGGAACCTTGCAGGTTTTGCTGGCGGTATGCGATAACTCGGCAATGCGGCAGGAGATTATCCGACGCTATGAGGATGAGTTAGGAGCGCAGGGGGTGCGGGGCTATCGGTTGGCGTTAAATCCTGATGAGCCGAGTTTGTTACAGGCTTTGATCGATGGGCGAATTGATATGAATCAACAGGCGATCGCGACGGTATTGGGAGCCGAGAAGTTAAATTCTTGGGGTGCGAATCGCGAAAAGTTAGATAGCTTTTTGGGCTATTTACAATGGACGCGGGAGGCTTTGCGGGGTTATCCTTTGCCGATTGTGTTGTGGTTGCCTTCGGCGGTATTAGTGGAAGTCGCCCAAAAAGCGCCCGATTTTTGGAGTTGGCGTAGTGGTGGGACGTTTAAGTTTGGCTTTGCGAAGTTGGATTTGCCAATTAATGATTCTGACAAAAATCCGATATTCAAGCCAATCGATAATCCTCAAAAATCAAGTTCGGTTCTTTCGATTAAACAATTAGAAGCTTCTCTAGCAGAAGCATTAGCAATTTGGGGGGAGGATAGCGCAAATATTGAACCAATTTATGCTCAATTAGGAAGAGATTATGCTGAACGAGTATGGAAAGGTGAAACGGAAAACTTAAAGCATGAGATTGAGTTGGCGGAAACCTATCTTAATAAGGCTTTAGAATTACAAAAAAGATTTAATCGCAAATCTGACTTAGCTTATGCTCTCAGCAATTTGGGCTATATGTATAGATTCTTAAGCTATTGGGACAAATCGGAATCTCTTTATAAAGAATCTTTGCAATTGAGAACTGAATTAGGCGATCGCGCGGGTATGGCTGAAATTTGGGGAGTATTGGGAGACATCGAGCGCAAGCGTGGCAACTGGGATGCGGCGGAATCTCTCTTCAGGCAATCTTTGCAATTGCGTACGGAATTAGGCGATCGCGCGGGTATGGCAAGTTCTTGGGGAGTATTGGGAGACATCGAGCGCAATCGTGGCAACTGGGATGCGGCGGAATCTCTCTACAGGCAATGTTTAGCAGTTAAACAAGAATTAGGCGATCGCGCGGGTATGGCAAGTTCTTGGG
>NZ_LIRE01000023.1 GCF_001402795.1 Pseudanabaena sp. 'Roaring Creek' | reverse complement strand
TTGCCGCGCGGAGCGCGGCAAACCTCTTTTGGGCTTTAATTCCCAGCTACTTACCGACGTGCGCCCAAGAAATCGAGTTTGCCCAGTTCCACCCCACAATGTCTGAGAATATCGTAGGCAGTCGTTACGTGGAAATAGACATTGGGCAAAATGAAGAACAATAAATAGGCTTGCCCTGCAAAAGTCATTGTCTCTTTTCCGATAGGTAAAGCGATTACCTTCTCTTCAGAACCATCAATCTGTTCGGGAGTAAAAGTCTCAATGAAACTAACCACTTTGCGCAGCCGATCGCCTAGCTCCGCAAATGTAGTTTCGTTATCTTCTAGGGCAGGAGCTTCTGTGCCAGCCAATCTTGCTATGCCACGTCTCGCAATATCCGACGCAATCTGAACTTGGCGGATGAGAGGCAACATATCGGGATACAAACGGCTGGCAATTAGTACTGAAGGATCGATCTTTCTGGCTTCAGCATGGGCAGCCCCCTTTTCAAGAACTGCGATTAAATTATTTAGCGATCGCACTACGGAAGGCACTGCAACCTGATACATCGAAATGGTCATTACCGATTCTCCAGTTTCTTGATAAATTAATCTTTGTAACGCAGTCATCACTATAACAGATCGCTACTTCATCTTCGCTCTATTGAGAATGGACTTATCCCAATTGAAGAAATGGCTACGCCATTTCTTCAATTGAAAACCCTGATAGCTGTGTGGCGCTGCTTTGCAACGCCACACAGCTTTTCGATATATGTCAAACCTTTCTCAAGTTAATATCACGTCAACCTTTGATATCGCATTCCTGGATAAATGGCGATCGCCCCGATTAGTTCTAATTGGGTTAAGGTTCCTAACACTTCCCCTGAAGAGATTTTAGTTTGTTCGACAATCCAATCTAAGCCCACGGGGTCACCGAACCCGATCGCTTGGAGAATGGTTTGTTGCATGGGAGGCAAATCGGTAATGGCGATCGTTGGTGTAGGCGTATCTAAATTTGGCAATGTTCCTAAGGCTTCTAGTAATTCATCTACACCTAAAATTGCCTGTGCGCCCTTGCCCAATAGGTTTAAGCAACCTCTTGCTTCATTTACTTCAAGGGAATTAGGTAAGGTATAGACATCACGTCCATACTCATTTGCCTGATAGGCGGTGATTAAGGCTCCCGATCGTTCGGGTGCTTCCATCACCAAGGTAACGCGACTGAGTCCAGCGATAATGCGATTGCGGGCTGGAAAATGTTTTTTGTCTGGAGGAGTCCCTTGGGGATATTCGCTCAAGACTAGCCCTGAAGCGAGGATTTGTTCGTAAAGAGACTTGTGCTTGGGGGGATAAAAGCGATCGACCCCCGTTCCCATTACCGCTAAGGTCTGTCCCCCAACTTCCAAACAGGCTCGATGAGCTTCGCCATCAATGCCTTCCGCCATACCAGAGATAATTGTAAATCCGTGACTGGCTAAAGCTGAGACGAGTTTTTTCGTCCAACGCTTCCCGTAGGGAGTGGCGCTGCGCGTACCGACGATCGCGATGGTATTGCGTTCGTTCCAAGTGGTGAGATGCCCTTGATAATAGAGAATTGGTGGGGGATCGGGAATTTCCCATAGTAATTGAGGATATTCGCGATCGCTTGGTGTCCAAAAATTGAGATTGTGATGCTCATGTACCGCCAATAAAGACAGAGGCTCCACCTCACCCTGAGCCTGTCGTATGGCTTCAAGGGTCTGACCGCCGATCCCTTCGACTTCTTGTAGAGCGCTTGCGGAGGCTTGCCAAGCCTCGGACATGGAACCAAAGGATTGGTACAGACGCTTGGTTAATACCGAACCAATGCCGCGTATCTGCGACCATGCTAACCAATAGGCTCTTTCAGAACTGGAACTCTGATTCATGGGTTTTAAAAATTATTGCCCTAAACGTTCGATACCATACTCGATACGAGTACTAACCGTTGCGATATCTAACTCACTATTGATTGTTAGTAATTTCTGTTTATAACCATAATATTCCAATAGAGGAATAGTCAGTTTAAAGAACTGCTCGATGCGCTTTTGCACGATCTCAATCCTATCATCGGAGCCACCACGGGCTCGCGATCGCTGCATTAATGTCTCTTCAGAAGCCTGTAAATAGATTGCATGGTCAAGGGGAGTCCCTAACTCATCTAGCAGAAAATCTAACTCCTCGGCTTGAAAAGCCGTACGGGGATAACCCTCTAAAATCCATCCATGCTGGGCATCTGGCATTCCTAAGCGCGATCGCACTAGCTCGATCGTGAGACGATCGGGAACGAACTCACCCGCATCAACAAATCTTTTTACTTCTAAGCCCAGATCCGTGGCATTTGCGATCTCTAAACGCAAAATTTCGCTAGTTGAGATTGCAGGCAAGCTTAACCGAGCCTGTAAATGTAGAGCTTGGGTAGTTCGTCCTGAACCCGATGCACCTAATAGAACGATTCTGGTCATAGGACTAAGCCATCACATGTTTAAAAAAGGCGATCGCTTCTTTAAGGGAATTGATAAAGGTATCAATTTCCGCTTTGGTGTTATAGAAATAGACGCTAGCTCTTGCCGTGCCGCTAATCCCTAAAAATCGATGGAGGGGCTGCGTGCAGTGATGTCCCGAACGAATCGCAATGCCATCTTGATCGAGCATGGCTGATAGGTCGTTGGCATGGATGCCATGATCGAGGGAAAAGGATGCCAAACCCGCACGATGGTATCGGGGGCCGTAAACCTTGATATCAGGAATATCATCAAGATAATCCATCATGTAATTAATTAATTCCTGTTCGTAATCGTGGATTTTATCCATCCCGATCGCCATTAAATAATCTACCGCTGCACCCAGAGCGATCGCTTCACCAATGGCAGGCGTACCCGCCTCAAATTTGTGAGGTAAACCCGCATAGGTAGAATGATCGAGAAACACATCAGCGATCATTTCTCCACCACCCATGAAAGGAGGCATCGCCAGTAAGAGGTCGCGTTTGCCATAGAGAAAGCCAATCCCCGTGGGCGCGCACATCTTATGTCCCGAAGCAACTAGCCAATCGCAATCAAGTTTCTGTACATCAATCGGCATGTGGGGTACGCTCTGGCAAGCATCTAACAAGACCCTCGCTCCTTGGGCATGAGCCAAAGCAATCATCTCTTCTACTGGATTTACACAGCCAAGGGTATTAGAAACATGGACGATCGCCACTAGTTTCGTTTTCGGATTAAGTAGCGATTTAAATTGTTCTATGCTCAGTTCGCCTGTAACCGTAGGTTCGAGAAACTTGAGAACTGCCCCCGTTCTTTGCGCGATTAACTGCCAAGGCACGATATTACTGTGATGCTCCATTACCGAAAGGATGACTTCATCACCCGCCTTCAAATTTGTCCATCCCCATGTATAGGCAACGAGATTAATTGCTTCGCTGGCATTGCGGGTATAAATAATTTCTTCAGAGGATTTTGCCTTAACAAATTTGGCTACTTTGTCCCGCGCTCCTTCATAGGCATCAGTCGCGCGGGCGCTGAGGGTATGTGCACCACGGTGAACATTGGCATTGTCATGTTCGTAATAATATTTCCAAGCAGCGATCACCGACTTGGGTTTCTGAGAACTGGCGGCATTGTCAAAATAAATGAGGGGCTTGTCATTGACCTCTTGATCTAAAATTTCAAAATCCGCTCTGACCCGATCTGCCAAGGTCTTTTCGTAGGTTAATGTCATGAGGCTTACATAGTTGCTGTCGTAACTGCTACCTGTATTTTAACAGTTCCAAACCCAAAAAGAACGGAGTGGTGAATGGGGAGTCGAAACCCAGAAGAGTGTTGCGGCGCAACACTCTTCTGGGTTTTATGTCTTAAC
>NZ_LIRE01000737.1 GCF_001402795.1 Pseudanabaena sp. 'Roaring Creek' | reverse complement strand
TATAGATAATTCAAATAAAAACTACAGCTTCGACTTCGCTCAGCTAGCTTACACCGAGGGCTGAGCGAAGTCGAAGCCCGTCTACAAGTTATTTAAAACAACTATAATACCAAAGCTCAAGATGGCTTAGCCATCTTGAGCTTTGGTATTATGGGCTTCGGGCGATCTACTTGTTGAAACTTTGCTGCAATGTGTCAGGGGTATTTACCCGAAAAGGCTCGGCTCCTAAGGATGTGGGATCGATGCGCCAGCGCTCCTCAATGGTGCTGTACTCAGCCATCTTTTGAGCGCGGCGATTATACAGCATGACATTAAAGTTTTGCTTTTGAGCCTCAGTGCCAAGTTTGAATAAAAATGTAAAGCGCTGCAAATAGTCCGATGCAATCCATCTAGTTGTATTTACGGTAATAATTGCCTGTTTTGTCGATTGGTCAATTACGATATTTTCGACCCAACCCTCCTGTAAACGTTGAGATTTCCACCAAAGACTTGGCTCAACTGGTGTTTGGGGAATCGTAATATTTTCCTCAGCGATCGCTGCAAGAGCACTAAAAGACAAAGGGGCGATCGCCCCAATCCCTAAAACCAATAAAGCGCCATTAAAAACACGATACAGACTTTGATTCAGACCTTGATTCAGACCTTGATTCAGACTTTGCTTCAAAATGCGATTCATAACTAATTTGTCATTCATCCGAAACCTCTTAGCGTATATTTCAGGATTTATCGCTATATTCCCTTAAGTCAGAACATCAAACCCAATAGAGAGTTGCGGCGCGAAGCGCCGCAACTCTCTATTGGGTTTGATGTTCTGACTTAACATTACTGACTATAGCTATACTACATTTTGCTGAGGTGACAGACCGATAGTTTTTGATAAAAGTTGCATTTCATCGAGCTTTCATGAAAATCTATCGGGGTGCTTGCAAAGCTTTGTACTGCCAAACATTATAATTGCTTAATAATTGCTTAAAAAGAATTCTTAGAACAGCACAAACATAAATATCTCTGCAAGCTTACAGCTTTTATCTCTATAAGTTAAGTAATTGGGCTTAATTAAGTATAAAACCCTAAAACCTGCGGCGCACGCTGCGTGTGCGCCGCAGGTTTTAAATCTGGATTTTAATTCCCAGCTACTTAACTAAATGCCAGACTAAGTAAATGCCAGACTAATAAACAGGAGTAATATCATGCCAGTTGTGGCAGTGATCGACTATGACATGGGTAATCTGCACTCAGCCTGCAAAGGTTTAGAGATGGCAGGTGCAACCCCAATTGTCACCAACGATCCCCAGAAATTAGCCGCTGCCGATGGGATTGTCTTACCAGGAGTAGGATCGTTCGATCCCGCCATGCAAAAGTTGCGGGCGACCCGATTAGAGCAACCCATTCATGAGGCGATCGCTTCAGGGAAACCATTTTTAGGAATCTGCTTGGGAATGCAAATCCTTTTCGAGAGTAGTGAAGAAGGCGAAGAAGCAGGCTTAGGAATTATCAAAGGTCAAGTCAAGCGGTTTACCCATGAGCCTAGCTTAACGATCCCCCACATGGGTTGGAATCAGCTAGCATTAACCCAAGCCCATTGTCCGCTTTGGCAAAACCTTGGCACTAACCCTTGGATGTATTTTGTCCATTCCTATTACACTGACCCCATTGACCGATCGGTTACAGCCGCAACAACTACCCACGGCAGCCAAACCGTAACCGTAGCGATCGCCAAAGAAAATGTCATGGCTGTGCAATTTCATCCAGAGAAATCATCCAATGACGGGATACATTTGCTGTCCAATTTCGTCAGAATGATCAGCGCGTAGCATAATAGTAGAGTCTTGTGAGATTTATGAAGATCCAAATGATCAAAAAACTGGGTATTGTTTCTTGTCTTGCTGTAGCTTGTGCAGTTGTTTCACCCTCTGTAGTTCGCGCCCAATCTAATGCAGGATTTATTCTATTTGGCGGAATCAAAGATAGTGCACTTGACTATTGTCTCGACAGTGGTACCAGTGGTCGAAGCGATCGCTACTACTTAGAAGTGAAACCACAAAAATTTAAGGTCTCCGAAGTGATCGTTACCTACCCAGAGCATTTCACAGGTAGCTTTGATACGTCTGATATCAAGTTGCGGGTAACCGATCAATGTCGTGGCGGTAAAGATTTGGAAATCGAATCGGCAACTTGGGATAAAGAAACTCGTCGCATCACAATTATTCCCAAGGAAGCGATTCCCTCAAAAACAGCACTACGCGTCGTGATGTCTAACGTCAGAAATCCCGATTACGGCGGTTTTTATCAGTTTGATGGCAGAGTTATGCGTGCGGATGTTCCCGTGCCTGTTTACATTGGTTCTTGGGTCATTACGCTCGACTAATACCAAAACACAAAATGGCTACGCCATTTTGTGTTTTTAAAACCCTTACTGGGTTTGGTTCTCAATTCCCAAAATTGTAGCCACACTTTTGGAAATTGGTATAAAAGCGATCGAAGTATCAACAATAAAGGAGGGTGCTTTGCACCCTCCTTTATTGTTGATTAACGTGAATTCGGGATAATTGGAAACGGGATTTGAGAAAGGGTTTGCTACGCTAACCCTTTCTCAAAGACCAAAAGTAAAAGGCTGTGCGGCTTGTCTTGCAGGCGATACAGGCTTTGGTTTTATTCTTTAGCTATACTGATGTACTTAGTTGCTCGGACATTTTGAAAATTCAAATATGCATATTTTGATTAGTAATGATGATGGTATTTATGCTCCGGGGGTAAGGGCGCTAGCAGAGGCTCTCAGCAAAACCGAGCATCAAATTACTGTAGTATGTCCCGATCGCGAGCGATCGGCTACGGGTCATGCCCTGACCTTACAAGAACCCCTCAGGGTCGATCGCATTACTGACATTTACCCTCCAAGTATTGAGGCTTGGGCTTGTTCGGGTACTCCTTCGGACACCGTCAAGTTGGCTTTAGATGCCCTATTAGGCGATCGTCCCGATCTGGTGCTATCGGGCATTAATCGCGGCGCAAATCTGGGAACCGATGTTTTATACTCTGGCACCGTATCGGCGGCGATGGAGGGAGTACTGGAGGGAGTGCCAAGCATTGCCTTTAGCCTCGCGGGGTTTACGCATTTAGATTTTAGTGCGGCAGCGAACTTTGCTAAAAAAATGGTGCAGGCGATCGCCGATTATGCCCTAGAAGAACCAATTTTATTGAATGTCAATATTCCTGCTATTGATGAAGAAGATATCTGCGGTGTTGTTGTTACGAGATTGGGAATTCGGCGCTATCGCGATCAGTTTGAGAAACGTATCGATCCGCGCGGCAAAATTTATTATTGGCTATCGGGAGTGGTCATCGAAGAAGAAGCGGAAGCCGATACCGATATCCAAGCAATTAGGGATAACTACATTACGATTACGCCGCTCAAGTACGATCTCACCTTCGCTGCGGCGATCCCTTTTATAAATACATGGACAGAAAAGTTAACTAATTTGCCCAGTAGATAAATTATAGTGGTAGCCAGTTATATCAGCCCAAACCCCAAATAGAGTTGCCGCACGGAGTGCGGCAACTCTATTTGTTGGCTATAGAATCTGTGTCAATCGCGCAGCGATTGACACAGATTCTAGTTTCTATTTAATGTCGTAACCAAACAAATTGGGATCGGCTCCATCCAGTTGCAGATCTGCCAATCCGTACTCAGCCCATCGGCGCGTTACGCGATCGGCAACCTCAGGATCGCTCTCTAAAGGATCGCCCCAATCGCGATCGGTTTCAGGATAGATTTTGGTTGTCGCATCAATTCCCATTCGTCCACCTAAACCTTCCTTCTCACAGGCAAAATCGAGGGAGTCAAAGGGATTATCTGGCAAAATAAATACATCGCGGGTTGGATCGACCTTAGAGCTAAGCGCCCAAACTACTAACCTCGGATCGCGAATATTGATCGTATGGTCAACTACGATCACAAACTTAGTGTAGGTAAACTGAGGCAAAGCACTCCAAAAGGCTAAGGCGGCGCGTCTAGCCTGTCCAGGATATGCTTTTTTGATGGAAATAATGGCTGCCTTATAGGACAAGGCTTCCATTGGCAAAAAGAAGTCGGTGATTTCTGAAACTTGCTGGCGGAGGATGGGAGTATAGATACGATTAAGTGCGATCGCCATCATCGCTTCTTCTTTAGGAGGTAAGCCGCTAAAGGTGGTGAGATAGATGGGATCTTTGCGATGGGTCATGCAATGGAATCTGATTAAAGGAGCCTGCTCGTTAATCCCACCGTAATAGCCCATGTGATCGCCAAAAGGTCCATCGGTTCCCACTTCATGGGGTGTAATCGTTCCTTCTAAAACATATTCAGCACAGGCAGGTACTTCTAAATCTAGGGTTTTACATTTGGTAAGCTGTACGCCTTCATTACCATAGAGTCCCGCAAAAATCCATTCTGACAAATCTACGGGAATTGGCGTTGCGGCCGCCATGATTAAAACGGGATCAACCCCGATCGCGATCGCAATTTCGAGTTTCTTCCCAGCCTCTGTTGCTTTGCGCAAATGTCTCGCCCCACCCCTCACGGAGAGCCATTGTACCGTCATCGTGTTTTTGGACTGCTGCTGCAAGCGATAGACACCCACATTAGGAATGCCATTTTCCACATCTTTGGTGATGACTAGGGCGAGAGTTACAGCGCGACCACCATCCTTAGGATAGGGCTTCAGGATCGGAATCTGATCGAGATCTACTGCATCTCCCTGTAAAACTACTTCCTGACAAGGAGCATTTCCAAATAGAAGCTTTTGCGGACGAGATTTAACTACATCAAAGAGAATCTTCCCAAATTCGATCGCCTGTGAGATTTTTTTTGGCGGTTTGGGACTTTGTAACTTACCTAACTTCGTACCGAGTACTTCTAATTCTGACTGCTCCTTCATACCCATCGCCCAGCAGACACGCTCGACTGTTCCTAGCAAATTTACTGCCACTGGTGTTTGATAACCCTTAACGTTCTCAAATAGCAGTGCTGGACCTCCCGATTGCAGAAGGCGATTGCTAATCTCAGCAATTTCTAACTGGGAATCAACTTCGGCTTTGACACGATGGAGTTGTTTGCGCTCTTCGAGCAGTTTGAGAAACGATCGCAGGTCACGGGTCATAGGGCTATGGGGAGTGGGCAATGGGTCAATACCCTATTGTAACTAAATGTTACGTTTATTACCCGTTAATCACCTAACTAATTCAAGGCTGCAATTGTAACGAGCCCACCTTCAACCGCCTTAATCTGAAGTTGAAAACCATACAACAAACCCATCCCCACTAATGGATATGAATATGCTGCTTACAATCCCAGACTTTTGGCATACGCACAATCAGCATTTGCGCCTTCGGTATCGCCGAGTTTTGCCTTTGCCATGCCGCGATTAAAGTAGGCTGGTGCGGCATTTGGCTCTAGTTCGATTACTTTGGAATAGTCCTCGATCGCACCCCTATAATCCTTAATTTCTGAGCGATCGTAGGCGCGATTGTAGTAGGCTTCGGCATAGGTCGGATCGATCGCAATTGCCTCGGTATAATCGGCGATCGCCCCCTCAAAATCATCATGTTCGGCGCGTTCCATCCCGCGATCGTTATAAGCTTCAGCAGAATTTAGTTTTTCCATTTTTCTTTTTCCTTTACCCTCAAGGTGTCAAAATAACTTTACCCTAAGTTCAAATATGCCGATTGCTTTATGAATTCCAAGCTCAAACTACCCATGCCTAAGTTTTTGCAAACCCTGCAATCATGGTGGCTTAGCAGCCAAGCTAAGTTTTTTCAACTAATTAGCCCACTGCAAGCGTGGCGCGAAGGTAGTCGCTTGTTGAGTGCTAAATTTCTGGGTGGCTTATTAGTGGTAATGCTGGCGACCTTGCCATTTTTAGAAAATGCTCAAACGGGGGTAATCGGTGCAGCCGTAGCGATCGCATGGTTATTACTATGGCTTAGCGATCGCCGAGACGAGCAGGATCGATCGGTACCAATTTGGACTGCCATCCATACGCCTTTGATTGCTTATTGGGCGATCGCCTTAGTTGCTACTTTGCTATCACCCGTGCGGGTTGCGGCTGCCGATGGCATGGTGAAACTCACGCTATATATGCTTGCCTTTGTGTCGATGAGTCGCTTGATGCGCTTGGGATGGCGATCGATTTTCATTGGAACCTATTTGGGTTCGGCGTTAGTTGCGAGTGCCTATGGGGTGCAGCAATGGTATCTGGGGGCACCTGAACTGGCGACATGGACGGATCCTACTTCTGAGACGGCAGGCGTTACCCGCGTTTATAGTTTTCTGGGAAATCCCAATTTGTTTGCGGGTTATCTAATGGCCGCCTTACCATTGGGAGCGATCGCGGCAATCCATTGGCGCAATTGGGGCATGAAGACCCTAGGAATATTGACGGCTATTCTGGGAGCCTTTTGCATTACGCAAACCCAAAGTCGTGGAGGACTGATGGGAATTGCCGCCGAAAGTTTTACCTTGGTATTACTTTTGGTTTATTGGTGGGGCAAACGCTTGCCGAGTTGGACTTTTCCTTCGGTATTAGGTGGAACCGCAGGAGCGATCGCCTTGGGGACAATTCTCGTCCCCACATTACGTAAGCGGGTAGGTAGTATTTTTGGAACCGATGATAGTAGTAATGCCTTTCGGGTTAATGTTTGGCAATCGGTTCTTAATATGATTAAGGCGAAACCAATTTTAGGAATTGGTCCTGGTAATAAAGCTTTTAATCAAATCTATCCGCTCTATCAGCGATCTGGTTATAGTGCCTTGGGTACTTATTCTGTACCATTGGAGATCACCGTAGAAACAGGCATAGTCGGCATAATTTGTTATAGCTGGCTAGTTTTTACAATTTTTCGTCAAGGGTGGTTGGGTTTAAATCGATTGAGAAGCGATCGCGATTCGAGTGGTTTATGGATTATTGCCGCGATCGCGACTTTAGTGGGAATGCTCGTTCATGGTTTAGTTGACACCGTCTGGTATCGCCCACAGGTTCAATTACTTTGGTGGTTGGCGATCGCGATTATCAGCAGCTTTTATATCGCTCCCATATCCACTGAGGAAGAAGAAAATAACTTGAAGTCAGAGTCTCCTCTTGAGTTAACTTGATGAAAAAGGAAAGAGGCGCAACGCGCCTCTTTCCTTTTATTTGGTTTATTTGGGTTTTTTATTTGGAATATAAACTCTGTAGAGTTGGAATAAAGGAAGGATAGGAAATGGCGGCGGATTCGGCGCGGTTGATCGAAGTTTTGCCTTTGGCGACTAGGGCGGCGATCGCTAAACTCATCGCAATACGATGGTCATCATAACTCTCTACTTCTGTACCCGTGAGTACTTTTCCGCCAACGATCTCCATGCCGTCAGGACGTTCCGTGACATTTGCCCCTAACTTAGTCATTTCCTTGACCATCGCCACAATGCGATCGCTTTCCTTGACGCGCAGTTCTTCGGCATCCTCGATGACGGTCGTTCCTTCCGCACAGGCGGCGGCGATCGCTAATACGGGAATCTCATCGATCAATCGAGGAATTACCGCACCACCAATCCGACAGGCCTTGAGAGATGACGATCGCACGCGTAGATCGGCAACAGGTTCGCCCGTAACTTCCCGTTGATTTTCGTAGGTAATATTGGCTCCCATTTCGGCAAGGACTTCCAAAACTCCCGTACGGGTAGGATTGATGCCTACGTTCTCAATTAATAGATCGGAATTTGGAACGATGGAAGCGGCTACTAACCAAAAAGCCGCCGAACTGATATCTCCAGGTACAGTTATCTCTTGCCCTACTAACTTTGCGCCCCCCTTGACGGAAACAGTATTAGTTTCTATGTCAACGGTAACTTTTGCGCCAAAGGCAGCTAACATCCTTTCACTATGATCGCGCGATCGCTCTGGTTCGGTAACGATCGTCTCGCCATCAACCATAAGACCTGCAAGCATGATGCAAGACTTGACCTGAGCCGATGCTACGGGAGACTGATAGTGGATTGCTTTGAGATTTTGCCCTGAGACTGCCAAGGGTGCGCGCGCTCCATTCTCTCTGCCCCAGATATTTGCGCCCATTTGGCGTAGCGGATTGACCACGCGAGACATCGGGCGCGATCGCAAGGAACTATCGCCCGTCACCGTAAAAAAGCGATCGGGATGACTTGCCAAAATCCCCAACATCAAACGTAAGGTCGTCCCCGAATTCCCAGCATTTAAAACATCTAGCGGCTCTTTTAAATTCCCCAGTCCGATCCCCGCGATCGTTACTAATTCTGAATTAAGGGGCGAGATCGCTGCTCCCATCGCATTAAAGCAAGCCGCCGTACTGCGAGGATCTTCACCGAGCAACAAACCTCGAATAGTGGTTACCCCTTCCGCCAGAGAGCCGAGCATCAAAGCCCGATGCGAAATTGACTTGTCTCCAGGGATGGTGATTTGTCCGCGCAAGCCCTGCGGCAATTGGCTTGCGTCAATATTGAGGAGGTGATGGGTTTGAGTAGTATCGAGGTCAATCATGTTAGAGTCAGTTAGCAATTAATATTACATTAAGACAAAATCACGGCAAATTTAGACTTAATCAACGCCATCAACGTCATCACCAGCTTTTTATGAATTCCCCTGAGCCAAATTCTGCTGATTTATCTGCTGATACAAATGCTGAACGAAACCCGATCGCTACGGCAAGCATCGCAGAAATGGAAAGATCGCCCCGACAAAATCTCGGTTCGTTTCTCGATCGCCTTTATGGGACTTTGTTTTTACCACAGGTAACTTTTGAAGAACTCAAGGCAAATCCTACCTTCGAGCAAGCCTTGATTGTAATTGCTTTGGTTAATTCGCTGGAAACTCTTCGCCTTGAGCGGTTTACGATTTTCAAAATGTTTGGCTCGATGGTTAGTGCGGCGATCGGCTGGTTGTTTTTTACATTTTTACTTCAGCAGTTGGCTAGTGTTTTTCAAAAGAAGGTCGAGATGAAAGTCTTACTGACCCTGACAGGCTTTGCCAGCTTGCCTTGGCTGTTTATGGCTCCCGCGCTCAGCTTGCCGATCCAGTCGCGAACGAACGCAGCGATTGCGGTCATCATCTGGTTTATCATCTGGCAAGTTTGGAGTGCCTCAGTTGTCTTAGAAATTAAGATCTGGAAAACCCTAACGATATTTCCTTTAGCGATCGCTGGTGGTGTGGTGGCTTTAATTTGGCTTGGCAATGCCTTTAAGTTGATATTTAGTATCTCGTTTTAAATATATAGCTGCCGCCAACTGTATATAAGGATGGGCGGTGCAAAGCGCCGCCCATCCTTTTCTCTTTTTTATCGGGTGAGGGCAAATTTGCAAGTCTCGATGGTTTGTTCGTAATAACTTTGTAATTGTCGAGTGGCTGCATCCCAACCCCATTTTTCGGCTTCTAGTCGCGCCTCAATGCACATATAGTCATTGCGATTTTCATGGCGATTTTGCAGTAGATTTTTGGTGGCTAAAACTAAACCATTGTTATCGTTGGGATCGAATAAATAGCCATTAAGCCCATTGGTGACAATATCGGGAATGCCTCCTGAATTAGCTGCCACTACTGGACAGCCTGCCGCCATGGCTTCAAGAAGGACTAGTCCGAGGGTTTCCGTCCGAGATGGGAATAAAAAGGCATCACTAGAAGCAAAAGCAGAAGCGAGATCGTCGCCGCGCAGATAGCCCACAAAATTAGTATTGGTATCGGCAAAAATTTTCTCTAACTCTTGGCGATAGGGACCATTGCCAACTAACGCAAGACGGCTATTTGGAATTGCTTGCAGCACGGGCAAAATTTGCTGGATTTCCTTTTCGGCGGACAGCCTACCGACGTAGAGAAATAGGATGTCTTCGGGATGTCCTTCGGTCAAGCGCGATCGCATTTCTGCACTTTTAAAGCGCGGATGAAACTGGACGGTATCGACCCCCCGCTGCCAGAGATCGAGACGTTCGACCCCATGCGATCGCAATTCATCGATCATCACTGTCGAGGTACAAAGGTTTAGAGCAGCTTGATTATGGGTGTTTTTCACCAATTCCCACATCACCCCTTCCAGAAAACCTAAACCATAATGCTGTAAATATTGCGGTAAATGGGTGTGATAGGAAGCCATGAGAGGGTAATTCATCGTTTTGGCATAATATAAACCCGCCATGCCCAAAATGGCAGGATTTACAATATGCACGATATCTGGCTTGAATTGCTCCAACGCGTGACCGATGGAAGGTCGTGGCAAAGCAAGTTTTAATTCTGGATAGAGGGGAAAATCAAAGGCTGATACGCCATAGATCTCTGCCCCACAATATTCCTTCAGCCCCCCATCGGGCGAGAACACCAGTACTTGATTACCGAGCTTGACCAGATACTCAACGGTATATTTGAGGCGGGTAACGATGCCATCAATTTTTGGCAAAAAAGTCTCGGTAAATATGGCGATACGCATAGTGTGACTGTACGGAATCGTTGTCTGAGGGCTGACAGCATCATACTATAGCGGTAAGCCCCATCTAAATAAAAAGCGTCCTATGGTGGTTTTTTATTTACAGTACTTTGCATTTTGTCATACAGCGCTTTGCGCTTAAACCCAAACAAGGAAATTTTTGAAAGCGTTGCTATGCAACGCTTTCAAAAATTTCCTTGTGGTTCGTTAAACCTGTGGCATAGCCTGCGCCACGGGTTTCCAATCTAGAATTTATGCCCGACTATTTAGGCTCAATACGAGTGGATGCAGCCCATAAATTGCCCCACTCGTTAATCATCTCAACTCAAACACCAAAAGATGAGTGGCAGTGCAAAGCACTGCCACTCATCTTTTGGGTTTTCCTACGCAATTTAGAGGTTAGATAAAGCGCCACGCGCCCCATCACGGGAAATTTTTAGATATTCCGTATTAACGCCCGATTCGCGGGTGAGAGAGACCTTGCCCGTACGAGCAATTTCGCGAATGCCAAACTTATTTAACATCTTTAAGATGGCAACCATCTTTCCAGGATCTCCCACCACTTCGACTGTCAAGAAATCATCAGCCACATCAACAATACGGGCGCGGAAAATTTGCGCTATTTCAATGATTTCCGATCGCACATTTGGCGCAGCATTTACCTTGACAAGCATTAGCTCGCGCTCTACGCAAGGGATATTAGTAAAGTCGAGAATGGTAATCACGTTGATCAGTTTATGCAACTGCTTGGTGATTTGCTCAATCGTGTGATCGTCGCCAGAGACAACCATCGTAATGCGCGTAAATCCATCTTGCTCGGCAGTTCCCACCGCAAGGCTCTCAATATTAAAACCTCGGCGGGCGAACAAGCTAGCAATGCGGGTCAGCACGCCTGCCTCATCTTGGACGACAACGGAGAGAGTATGTTTCATGGTGACAAAGTCGGAAAATAAACAGCACAGTAGACTATATTAATGACTTTGGTTACCTTATTGCGATTATCAAGATACATATTGGTAGCGATTAAGGTGCTTTGCTCCCAAAACTAAAGGGGGTTTTGCGTCCTCCTTTAGTCAATTTATTCCCCCATCACCAATATGACTGCTCAGTTTCATCACGTTCCCGTCCTTGCCGAACCCACGATCGCAGGTTTAGCCATTACCTCAGGCGGTGTATATCTCGACTGCACTGTGGGCGGCGGCGGGCATAGCTCGTTGATTTTGCAAGCGGCAGAAAATGTTCGCCTAGTTGGAATCGATCGCGACGAAATGGCGATCGCGGCGGCTAGTGAAAAATTACAAGATTATCAAAACCAAGTCTCGTTCTGGCGCGGTAACTTTTGTGAATATCAGCCCGCCGCAGATTTGCAATTTGATGGCATCCTTGCCGATTTGGGCGTAAGTTCGACCCAGTTTGATGTGGCGGAGCGGGGATTTAGCTTTCGGGAATCAGGCGATCTCGATATGCGGATGGATAATCGCCAAACTCTTACTGCTGCTGAAATTGTGAATCACTATCAAGAAGTGGAACTTGCGGATATCTTTTTTAAATTGGGAGAAGAGAGATTGTCCCGCAGGATTGCCCGTCAAATCGTCGAGAAGCGTCCCTTTAAAACGACCTTAGAACTGGCTAATGCAATTTCTGCTTGCGTTCCTTCCAGTTATCGTCATGGCAGAATTCATCCTGCTACCCGCACCTTTCAGGCTTTGAGAATCGCTGTCAATCGCGAATTAGAGAGCCTTGAGAAATGGCTTGCCATTGCGCCGAATTGGCTGAAAGTGGGGGGCAAAATTGTGGTGATTACTTTCCATAGTCTCGAAGATCGCATTGTTAAGCATCGGTTTCGTGAGGACGATCGCTTACAAGTGCTTACCAAAAAAGTAATTATTGCCACTGATGAGGAAAATCGGGCAAATCCAAGAGCACGATCGGCGAAGTTACGGATTGCTCAAAGGGTTGAGTAAAGGGTTGAGTAAATTTATGAGACTTTCAACCAATCAAAGATATCCCTAGCGGTAATTTGCCAAGTTTCTAAACTTGTCAAGACTGGTAATGATTGCTGGGGTTCAGTTTCAGCGAAATAAATCTGGGTCGAGCCATTTTGAAAGACGACGATTGATTTGGTGGCAGGATCGAGGAGCCAGCCGAGTTCACTCCCTTCTTTTAGGCAAAAAAGAATTTTTTCGATGACTAACATAGAGGATTGTTCGGGAGAGAGGATTTCGATGATCCAATTGGGGGGATGGTTGAATAGGTTGCTAATTTCGCCATCAGGATCGCGGGGGAGATTTTGCCAACTGATTACAGCAATATCGGGAACAATGGAGCGTCCTGCAAAGGTGCAGCGAAGTTCGGTAAGTGCGATGGCAATTTGAGGTTCTTCAGCGATTAGATCGATCGCTCTGGAGAGACGGGTTTGCAGACGGCTATGTTTTCCTTTGGGCATGGGCTTTTGGGTGATGGTTCCGTGGGCATATTCACTGGCGGGCTTGGTTTCGGGAAGGGCGAGAAATGCTTCAAGGGAAATAGTTTGGTCTTTTGCAATAGTGGCAATCATAGTGATGACTCTAATGAATAGTGACTTTTGCGAGTATAGTTGTTTTAAATAACTTGTAGACGGGCTTCGACTTCGCTCA